>NZ_VRUW01000170.1:0-3484 GCF_008039475.1 Methylobacterium sp. WL12
ACTACGGGGCGACCGGACGGCCGCCCCGGGGGTGGGGTCAGGCGGCCTTCCGGTCGGCCTCGGCCGCGACGGCGCCGGGACCCGCGTAGCCGGGGTGCCGGATCTCGGGCGGCAACCAGGTCGACCCGACGACGCGGGCCAGCGCCACGGCGACGATCTCGGGCTTCGTCATGGAGGCGCAGCGCTTGGCCTCGGCGGCGCCGAGCACCTCCTCGATCGCCTTGAGCGCGATCGCCTTCGGGGCCGAGCGGAAGTAGTCCTCGGCGTCCCACCTGCTCGCGAGCGTCTCGGCGAGCCGGCCCTGGTCGAGCGCCGACGCCACCGCGACGGAGGTGGTGACCTGCCCCGGAGCGACGGTGGCGTTGTAGACTTGGAGGTCCAGCGTGCGGGCCGCGACGGCGGCCGCGGCCGCGAGCAGGTCCTCGATCGGCATGGCGAGGAACCTCGCCAGCGCGGGTTCGAAACTCTCCCCGTGGATCGAGGGCGTCACGCCGTATCCCTCGGTCCGGATCCGGACCGGATTCGTGTGGTGGCAGCCGGTGGCAGCGCCGGCGAGCAGCAGGGCGAGCCCCACCTTGGGCGAGGCCGTCACCGCATCCTGCGCCGCCAGCGTCAGCGCCTGGCTGAGGCGCACGACGAGCGCCGTCGACAGCGTAGCGGCCTCCGGCTTCTCTGCCTTCAACGCCTTGACCGCCTCGGCCTCGTCGACGCCGTCGATGACGGCGAAGGCCCGGGCCGCCTCCGCCGTCGCCGGACGGATCACGCCGTCCCGGTAATCGAACTCGCCGGTGCGGCCTATCCCGACGATGACGCCCGAGCGTGCCTTCTGCTCGGCGGTGTAGCCCTCCTGCTGCTGCGCCGCCTCGATCGCCTCGATCTCCTCCTCGGCCCGGGCGAGCTCCTCACCGTCATCGTACTCGTCGGTTTCGGCGTCGACGATCGCATGGAGCGCTTCGAGGCGGGCGAGCTCCTCGACCGTGCAGGCGCGGGGCTCGACGCTCAGCCGGGCCCAGGACCAGGTAGCCCTATCCGGCAGGGCGCTGTCGGGTGCCGCCCATGCCCATCCCGCGCCGACGAGCCGGGCGCACTCCGCCGCGATCCGCTCGTCGGCGAGCGTCTTGAGCAGCGCCGGATTCTCGACGCGGTGATCCTCGCCGAACAGGTCCTCGACGATCACGCCGCCGGCCGCGAGGTACGCGTCCCGGCCGACGAGCCGCAGGTTGCGGTTCGTGTCGTGCTCGCCGATGCCGAGCTCACGCTTGACCGCCCAAACCCCCAGCGTGTTCTGGGCCAGCATCTTCGCCAGCACCCGCTCCTGCTCCTCGAACGTGGGAGCCAGGGTTAGGACGCGGACGAACTCCACGACCCCGCTCCCGTCCCTACCCAGACGGCCCGAGCGCCAGGCATCGAGGACGGCGGGCGAGAGCTTGCCGATCGCCAGGATCCGACGCACCTCCTTGAGCTCGATACCGAAGCGCGCGGCGATCTCCGCCTCGCTTAGGCGGAGGTACGCGAGGTTCGCGAAGGCCACGTAGCGGTCGGCATCGTGCAGCGGGGCCCTCATCACGTTGGCGGCGAGGCCGATCTCCGCGCACTCCTCGGCCGTGCGCTCGACGACGGCAACGGTGTCGGTGCCCTTCATCCGCTTCGTGGCGACGAGGTGCTCCAGGGCCGCGAGGCGCCGGTTTCCGTCGGCGACGAAGTGGATCCCCTTGGGCCCGGAGACGACGACGAGCGGGGCGATCAGGCCGTGTGCGGCGATGCTGTCGGCGAGGGCCTCGATGCCGCCGGTCCGGTCGTGCTGCCGGACGTTGGCGATCCCGATCGGGGCGGACGCGTCGTGGCCGGGGCGGAGGCTCTTGATGGAGACGGTCTTCATGACGGGGTTCCTTTGAACTGAGGGCGGGACGGGATCAGCCGATCTGGGACAGGGTCCCGGCCTGGGGCACGGGATCCGACGGGGCGAGGCGGGCCTCGATGGCGGCGAGGCGGGCTTCCAGCAGGCCCACATGTCGGGCGAGTTCCGCCGAGCAGGCCAGGCGCAGGCTGCGCACGACGTCGTCGAGCGATGGCGCCGTGGGATCCGCTGCGGGCCGAGCCGGCCGGCGCGATGCGAGGTCGACGACGACCGCGCTCACGACCGCCTCGCCACGATGCGGGTCTCGCGGACGAGCCCGAGGGCCGAGAGCAGCCTCGGGCCCGGGGGGCGCCGACGGGCCAGCACGTCGCCCACGTACTGCCTGCTTAGGCCGACGCTGTCGGCCCAAGCGCTCGCCGTCCCCTCCTCGTTGATGGCCTCCCGGAGGCGGTCGATCGCCCCCCTCTCCGAAGTAACCGCTTCCTCGTCCATGGTGTACCTCCGCGCTCGAATCGTCGCTGGCAGTCAGCGTACCAGCAGATTTGAGTCCATCGGAAGTCCGCGCAACCCCTTTCCGAAAATAATTCTTTCCACAATGGCATTCACAACAGGCTGTTGGGGAAACTGTTGTGAATGCCGTCATTTCTGTTGGGGGCGATTGCTTGCGATGGGGTCTTGAAATCTTGAGGGATTATGAGACCATGAGGTGACGCCGATCTGCTGACCGGCAGCCAGGAGCCCTCCGATGACGCCCCTCACCGATACCGCCACCCAAGTCCGGATGCCGCCCATCGAGGCGGCCCCGGCGTTCTGCGACCTGGTCTGGAGGCGTGAGGGCGATGCCGTCTTCGTCGCCGCGCGCACGCCGCTCTACGACGCGGCCGCCTCGTGCGCGCGCTCGGGAATGGAGGCCGCGGGCTTCGTGCTGGACGGGCCCCATGTCGAGCTCGACCTCGCTGGCTGCGCCGACATCGAGCGCCTCGCCAAGCGACTGGCCGTCTGGACGGCGGCGGCCGAGCGGGAGCTCGCCTTCACGCGGAAGCGCGACGCGGCGCGGCGCCCGGTCGCCCGCGAGGCTGTCGAGCTTCTCCAAGACGGCCTCGACAGCATGATCGCCTCGGCGGCCTCGGCGGCCTGGGCGTTCGGCGGACGGCTGGATCTCGCGGAGCGGTTTGCCAGCGAGCCGAACCTCACGCGGAAGCAGTTCGACTGGGCGTGCGGCATCCTCGGCAGCGCGACGGCCGCCGTCGAATCCGTCGACGCGCGCCTCGCTACGCCGGCCGGGGCCGAGGCCCTGGAACGGGCGTACGACGAAGGCGTCCGGAACGACCTCCTGCTCGCATGCCGTGAACTCTCGGGCCTGGATACGGACAGGTGCCGAGAGGCCAACGGGCAAGGATGGAGCGCCACGACGTCCGGACCGGGGCACCGTCTCGCGAGCATGGACAGCCTATCGCCGACGCTGGCAGCGCACGCGCTGGCCCTCGTCTTCCCACATCGGCGCCAGCTCAGCCCCGCCCTGCGGGACAGGCTGTTCGAGCCGGCCCCGGAGCCTTCGCCAGCACCGTGACGAGGTCACGTGTCCTATGCATCCGCGTAAGGCAGAATCTTCAAGCGGCCCCACCC
>NZ_VRUW01000171.1:0-3456 GCF_008039475.1 Methylobacterium sp. WL12
AGCCGGTCCAGTAGGGCGTCGCGGACGAAGCCGGCGACCGGGACCTTTCGGGCCTCCGCGGCGAGCTGCACCGCGAGGCGCAGGTTCGACGGCACCTTGACGCTCAACCGCGCGGCGGCAGGCATCTCGTCAGAGGAATGGGGCGGCGGCGTCTTCATGCTCGCATCATGCCCGGCCCGGGCTTGGCGGTCTCAGGGCAGGAAGGGGCAAGAACAGGCAGGTCGCGCACGCGCGCACGCGAGAGATGCCTCCACATTTGGAGGCATCTTCTCCCCGTCGGGTTCAGGCCCCGCGGCCCCGCACCCATGCGTCCAGCCCAACCGGATCGACACACCACAGGCCACCCGTCTTCCAGGCCCATCCGCCCGGCTTGCCGTGCCGCCGAAGGGTATCGACGGACTTCTGGCACTGCCGGGCGGCTGCCTTGATCGGCAGGGGCGCCGAGGCCGGAAGGGGAGGCATTTCCGGGCCGTCTTCCGGGAGCCGGGCGAGCTGATTGATCCAGCGGTTTACCTCGGCCGCCCGCTGGGCACGGCGAGCGTCCAGAGCGCTGATCTCGGCCTGTCCGGCGCGGATGCGGGCGAAAAGGCCGGCGGCGTCGTGACGGGGCGCGGTCATGTGAAGGCCCTCCCAAGGGCGGGGTGACTTGGAAAGGAAATCGCATTCTGAGAAAAAAAGTAATCGATATGGTTCAGGGCTGCGGGGCAATTGCGGTCTCTCTCCCGCGTTTCCACGGTCCCTTGACCTTCCGCCCCAAACGCCCCGCCAGCCCGCGCCAGGCGGCCGAGGACAGGCGCGGCCATGGTCTTCGGCGCTCGGATGCCTGTGCAGGTCCGCGCCCGTTCTGAGCCATCCTCGTGGGTCCGCGGGCCGGTCGCGCCAGTCGTCAAGGTATCCTGATGACTGCCCCCGCCGCCGTCGCCCGCGCGCGCACCCGCCACCTCTCTTGAACGGCGCCGACTATGGCGGGACGGCATCGAGGGCCAGGGCGGCAATGAGGGCGCCGAGGATGGCACGACCGATCGGTCAACCTCCCCGTCGTCGCCCCTTACGACGACCCCGAGATGCGAGGGTGCAGGATAGGGCGCGGGGGGTGTCACCCGCGGCGGCGAGGGGCGGCGCGCTCGCGTGTCCCCAAGGGGACCGTGAGCGAGTGCGTCGGCCCGCCATGCTCGCGCACGGGGGTGAGATGCCAGGGAGATAGTCGAGGCACCCGGCGCGGCAGGATGCGGTGTCGGTCCTTCAGCTTGGAGAACGTCTGTGGTTTGCGTCGAGCTGCCCGCGTCCCTTCCCGGTGAGGGGATGGGGCTCGGGGGCTGGGCCCCGGCCCCACCCAACCAAGGCGAGGGCGCCTGAGACTGAAATGTACCGGGAGAAGAGAAGAGTATGAGCGACAAATCTGTCTCATCGGTCTCATGGCACCGGCTCATCGCAGGGCCTCCCGGGCTTGCTCGACGTGGCCCGCCTGCACGTCCTTCGGCAGGCGCATGAAGGTCGCCCGGGCCATGCCCAGGCCGTTCCAGGGCGCGAGCTTGGCGACCGACAACTCGCGCGGCGTCCTCGTCTCGCCGGTCGCCTGACGCTTGGCCTTCAGGGCTGCGGCCTTCGCGGCCTTCATGGCCTTCCCGTGCTTCGTGGCGGTCCAACCCATCGGCCGGATGAACCGGAGGCCCAGGCGCTCGGCCTCGGCGATCCGCACCTTGAGGCGGCGGCCGATGGCTGGCGACGTGTAGCGCGGCGGGTTCGGGAGGATGCGCCGGACGGCGTTCTCGGTGTCCGCGCCGGTCAAGCCTGGGCAGTTCTGTGCGACCCACTCGGCCAAGGCGAATCCGAAGCCGGCGGCTCCGCACTTCATGGCGAAGTGAGGCACGACCTCATCGAGGTACGCCATGGCGTCGTCGGTGCGGCACGGACCCTTGTGCCGGTCGCGCAAGATCAGCGTGATCTCGTGCACCCGCCTACGAGCGGGAATGAGCACGGAAGGATCACGATTTCCGTGCACCGGGACCTGTGCAGCAACCTTCGGGGCTGCTACAGGTTTTGTGTCTGACGGATGGTTTGGGTGAGCGCCTGGTCCAACCTCGACGGGTGAAAAATCGAGGCCCTGCGGTAGCCGCCGCGGGGCCTTTTCATTTCCACTTCGAGTGAAGGCGCCCCGTGCTGGGGCGATGTTCACAGAATTCCTGCCTCCCTGTGAGCGTCATGAACACGTTTCATGTGCGCATGGTGAAGTAGTGTTCTAGCACAAAGCCATGCCGATTGTTTGGCAACACCTTGGCGCATGAGCTGGTTTTGTAGATTGCGGGTCTCTTTTGCGCACGCCTTGTTCAGGTCGGGCGAATAGCCGTGCGGAAGCCGCTCGATGACATCGGCGAGCAAGGCCCCGTTGTGGTGGAGCGGGAAGGGGACGACCTGGGCGGCGTGCGCCAGGTCACGACCAGGCCCGATACGGCGGCGATCCGGGATCCGGTGGCGGCGGGCGCCTTCAAGGCGACCCGACGCAGCTCGCTCGGCCGGCGACGGCTTGCGGGCCTTGCGCGCCGGCTTGGGTGGGATCGGGGGCAGCGGCACACCGGCCGCCTCGAATAAGTCCATGGTGACTGCCTCTCGGGGTGTAGTCGCTCCCGAGAACGCTGAGTCATCAAAGGCTTGGGCGCAACGGCCTCGAGGCCGTTTGCTGGCACCTGTTCACCATTGAATGCGGGGGCATCGAGGCAGCTGCCCTTGTCGAGGGGGGTGCCGGAGACCGCGGCGAGGGCGTCAGGGTCGATCCGCTCACCGCGCTCAACATCCTGGCGCACGGTCCGAGGGGCGCGGCCGGTCGCTTTTGCCGTTGCGTCGGCGAAGGACGTGGTGGCAGAATTTGCCGCCACGTCCCCTCGACCAAGCGCCCGGTTCGCTCCCGCGGCCTGCGCTTGTCCCATCGCTGTCTCGGGATGCAGTTCGAGGTAGATCGCCTTGCGCCGTGCCGTCCCGCTGGCCCGCTGTCACGCAAACGTCCGATTGCGTGACGGCCTACGGGTCGGATCGGACCCACAGGTTTCCTGTCGGAAATCTCGTCACAAAACCTGTGCTCCGTAAACCCGCCACGTGAGACGTTGCGAGACAGTCCCGAGGTAGGGGCGGCTCCGTGCGCGCACGGGTGAGAGGCTTCAATTGGCCCAAGTTGGGCCGATTGAAAGGGCAGCTACTTGCGCACACCGGATCGGCGTTGAGGGGGCGGCGAGGGCGTACAGAACGGTGGCAGGCAAATCGGCCACGGTGGCCGATTTGAAGCCGGGTCAAATACACAACTGTTGTGGATTTCCGACGTTCATGGATTAATCCTCTATGGTGAGTAGAGCTTGTGCAGCTCGCACTCGTAGCATAAAGCCAAGAACTACAGCTATGGTTCCCAATATAATTGGTATTATCAAGTCTTTTGGAGCATATCCAAAGTAATCTCCGATTATATAT
>NZ_VRUW01000172.1:0-3444 GCF_008039475.1 Methylobacterium sp. WL12
GGTAGAGCCCCCGAAACAGGTCCCCCATCGCCCTACGACGAAACAGGGTACGCCAGCGTCGACGCCGATGCTCGGGGCGATCGTGGTTGATGTGGCAGCGTTGGCAGAAGGCTGCGAGGTTCCGGTCGAGATTGTTCGTGGTGTCGTGGTCCCGGTGCGCGGCAGCCAGCACAACGCGGGTCGTACGGATGCGACCGAGATCTTCGATCGTCGGCAGGCTGCGCAGCGTACGGCCCTGTCCATCGCGCCAGGCGCCGATGCTGGCATCCCACCAGCGCCCATCACCGAGATGGTACACGGTCAGCCCATGGGGTCGACCGCAGCCTTCGCAGGCGCCACCGGCCCGCATAAAGCGGATCGCCGCGGAGAGTTGCGGCCAATCGATTGGGTAGAAGAAGCGGTGCTCCCGGCGGATCGGCATGGGGCTCAGCCTTTGCCAGCAGATGCTGCGGCCTGGCTGCGAGCGCGAGCCTGCGGGAAATAGTTGTAGAACGTATCCCGGCTGACCCCGAGGCGCTTGGCGATCGCCGCGATCGAGATGGTACCAGTCTGGAGTAGGGCGCGGCCGACCTCCATGTCTGCCTCAGTCAGCTTCTTCGGGCGTCCGCCCTTCCGGCCGCGGGCCAGGGCGGCCTTAAGCCCTTCTATCGTGCGCTCGCGGTTGAGGTCGAGGAAGTACTCAGCCATGGCGCCGGGCATCTGGAGGGCGAAGCGGCCGTGCGCGGTGTCGCTGTCGAACTGCTCGGTCAGCGAGCGGAAATGAATTTCCTTCAGACGCAAGCTGTCGATGGTACACATCATCTCGACGAGGGATCGGCCTAATCGATCGAGCTTCCACACCACGAGCACGTCGGTCGGGCGCAGGTACGCGAGTGCTGCCTCAAACTCCGGCCGCTTAGTACCAGCCTTACCGGACTTCTTCTCCTCGAACAGCTTCTAGCACCCTGCCTTTGTCAGCGCATCACGCTGCAGGTCGAGGTTCTGGTCGAGCGTGGAGACGCGGGCATATCCAACAAGCATGCCGGGATAGTGATTCAGGCGCGTTTTATCCGCAATAGAAAACCAGCCATATTTTCCCGACAAAAACGCAGCCGTTTTAGGCTGCCGATCACCAGTTCATGCCGGTCGTCCGGAAAATGGTCGTTTCCTGGGCATAAGGGAGATAATCTGGTTATTAAGCAACCCATTAGCTGGACAAAAATCGTAGTCGCTAATAGAGGAACCAAACGTAAACATGGCTAGTTTTTAGGCTGCTGGGAAATAGAAACTTGTGCCTTTGAATGCGACACGTGTCGATCAGAGCGCAAATTTTGAAAAATCTCGGTCAGCGAAGTACTCGACGGAGAAATGATTGATATGA
This sequence comes from Methylobacterium sp. WL12, assembly GCF_008039475.1. NCBI lineage: Bacteria > Pseudomonadati > Pseudomonadota > Alphaproteobacteria > Hyphomicrobiales > Methylobacteriaceae > Methylobacterium > Methylobacterium sp. WL12. The sequence continues at coordinate 1,361 of NZ_VRUW01000172.1, forward strand.
CTATTTCAGCTGATACATTAACACTAACGGTGTCCGCACAGAGTTATCAAGGAAATCCGCAGTTTATTGTTAAAGTTGACGGTCTACAAATCGGCAATATTTTTTCCTCTAACGCGCCCCATTCTGATGGACAATCACAAGATATTACTTTAAACGGAAATTTTAGTACGGCTCACCAAGTGTCTGTTACATTCCTGAACGATTCGTATAAAAGTACTGTAAACAGCGACCGCAATCTATTTGTTGATAGCATCAGTTTTGATGGACAAAAACAATTAGGGGCCAGCGCGGTATTCTCGTCTAATGGACCTACGGGAAAAGCAGTTGGGCTTTATCATACGGGCGACCTAGCTATATTCAACGTGAATGGCTTCTCAGAGCTGGCGTTGATTGACGCAAGCTTGTTTGGGTCCGTCACGCATACTTCGGCAAACCCCGGGGGTGAGGTCTACGCGGCCTATGATGGGCTGCTCGGACGTGCACCTGATCCGCTTGGACTAGAGGGCTGGTCTAACGCTCTAAACCACGGTCTTTCAATCAGGGATATGGCCCAAGGCTTCCTCTCATCACCGGAGGGGCAGTCGCGGGCCGGCGCGCTCGACAACGCAGCCTTCGTTGAGCAGCTCTATGGAGCTACCCTCCACCGGCAATCTGACGCAGTTGGACTGCAAAGCTGGACCGACGCACTGAACCACGGCGCTTCCCGCGTTGATGTGGCAGTTGCGTTCACACTCTCGCCCGAGCACCTTGGCAACATACAAGGCGCGCTTGATGCAGGCGTGTTTGTGCCGAATGCCGACGCCTCGAACGTAGCGCGACTTTACTACGGAATTTTGGGCCGCGCTCCCGATGCTGGTGGTCTCACGACATGGACGAAAGCGGTCCAGCAAGGAACCTCGCTTACAAGCGTCTCGGAGCAATTCTTCCAGTCACCTGAGGCGCAGATGAAGTTTGCCGGGGTAGACAACGTGCGTTTCGTAACTGGATTGTATGAAAATGCTCTTGGGCGGTCGGTAGAGCCGGCTGGGCTACAAAATTGGATAAATGCGCTTCAGCATGGAACGTCTCGCGCTGATCTTGCAGTACAAATCTCTGAGAGCTCTGAGGCTCAGGTTCACTTGGTCGGACAAATTGAGAGTGGTTGGCATCTAATCTTAGGTTAAATCCTGATCTGGTATCAGATGGTGATTTTATTATCATCGATCAATCTTAATGGCAGTATCTACACCCCCTCCTCTTTCGGCCGGTTTACTACGCGTACCCGAAGCGGACGACCCGCGACTGCGCCACCGAGACCGTCGGTGATCGGCAAGGGGAAGCAGCGGGCGACGGAGGTCAGGACTTCGGAGACGAAGGCCCTCTGGGTCTCCTCATCGCCGACGAGCTTCGAGTGCGTGATCCTCGGTTTCCCCTGCAAGCTGCCGTCGCGCTTGATGCTGAAAAGCAGCGTCACTTCCGATCCGACAGATGCGGCAGGGCCTCCGATTGACTGGGTGCAGGCGCCGAGGAGCTGCCACATCCCGTTCAGGGTGGATGTTGGTTCGGCCCGGGCGTCGACGGCGGCGAGGAGCAGGGGGAGCGAGATCATCAGGGAGCGCACAGCATCACACGATTAGGGTTTGCGGAGCGCAGAAATAACGACGACATGCGGAGCGCCGTTCAAACCATCAGAGGGCCGTCGTCGCTGCCGTCACGCAATTGGACGTTTGCGTGACCAGGATCTTGCCGGAAGGCGTCTGCCACTGGTCGATACGAGAAAACCGCCGCCAGCTTCATGGGCGCCCTTTGCCTCGCCGCAGCCCTCGATTGGCTCAAACGATGACAGACCCTTGGAGTGGGCCCCTGATGGTAGGCACGATCAGGCGGCGGTTTTGACCGTCGGCCGGGCGTGTTGCTCCTCGAACTGCACGGGGCTCAGGTACCCGAGCGCCGAGTGCAGCCGCTTGGTATTGTAGACCTCGTCGATGAAGCGCGGTAGCTCGGCTGCCACATCGGCGAAGGTCTCGAACGCCATCGGGTACACCCCCTCGACCTTGAGCGTCTTCATGAAGCTCTCGGCCTTGGCGTTGTCGTAGGGGTTGCCG
>NZ_VRUW01000173.1:0-3373 GCF_008039475.1 Methylobacterium sp. WL12
GGGGGCAGGGCGCGGGGGCGGGGTTTCGTTTCAACCTGAAACGAAACCTTCTCGGCCGCCTTCGCCGCCTCCCGGGCCGCGCGCTCGGCGTCGGCCCGGATCTGCTTCGAGGATTTGAGGCCCCGCGTCGCGGCCCGGTGCATGGCCTGATAGTCGATCCGGCCATCGGCTCGGTACAGGAACACCGGCCGGGGCGGGTTCACTGCACCCTCCCCAGGCCGGCCGGCGGCTCGGCGAGTAGGGATCTCACGGCGATGTCGACCCCGCTGAGCATGCCGGCCGCAATCGCCAGGGCGTGGTCCCGCACGTCATCGAGGGAGCGGCCGCCGCGGGCTAGTAGGTCCGCGACTACACGGCAGACCACGGCCTGGGCCACGGCGTGCTGCGCCCTGGCTCTGAGCGTCACTCCATCGCTGAAGGATGTAGAGGACCGGCCCCCGTCGCCTGGGTCGCCGCGCTCTGCACCTAGGGCAAGAGATCGAGGACCGGTACGAGCCAAAGCTCGCCCCCGTCGAGGATCTCAGCAAGGGACATCCCTCCCCTTCTTCGCATCTCGATTACACGCATGGCTGCCGTCGTTAAGAAGGCAAGGCGCGCCCTTTTTTGGAGCTGTCACCCGTTCGCTATCGCAGGCCAGCACTGGAGCTGCTGTCTCGCCACTAACAGTCAGTCGGGCCACACAACCCCATCGTTGTACTCTGGCACCAGGTACGTGCAATCGCTCTGCCCCTTTCGGCAGTCCAAAGGAACCTTACAACGGAGTGCGCCGGCGATGCGGGCCACCACGGGGTCGTACTTGGCTCTAAGAGCGCGAGGGTACACGGCGGAGACGGTGTGCAGCGCGTCGCAACCCTCAATCTGCTTACGGTAGACGATGTTGCTGCCTTGGTACCCGGAATAAGCCAACCAGTTTCCCCCTGTGACCACAGGAGGCGAGTTTGCATTTTTAAGGTCAGACCGAGCTTGCCAGTGCTCCCCGCTTGTCTTGTATGACACCCGGATACGCTCCCTTGGCAGCAGATCCCAGAGCCACTGCTTGTAGGCCCCGAACGTCTCCTCGGTGTTGTAGTTGCCGAAGATCCGGACTTCGGCGCCATCCTTCGACCGGAAGGTGCGTCCATCGCCATTGGCTGGCGGCTGCTGGGCCTTGAATAACCCCTGAGGGATTTCGGCGATAGTCCCGAAGCGGGTGTTGCTGAACAGGACCCATAGATCCGCGTCATTGGCCACGGCCGGCGCCGAAAACAGCAGCACAAGCGATAGGCCCCCGATGCTCCCTGGTCCGCGCATTGCTCCCCCCTCTCTGCAGGGTAAGGGCACAGCATAACTCAAGCACTTGATCCACCTAGCAGCACGACAGGGTCAGCCCTGGAGCGGGCGGCCGCTGACCCAGCACATACCAGGCGTCCGCGCATGCTCTGGCAGGCTCAATAATCAGACCGGCCAATCGTCCTGCCTCAACCTCTCCACGAGGTTGAGGCGCTGTTGGAAAGAGATGTGCGTCAGTGGTTGGGTCAATCCGAAAGAGCCATCTGGCGTAGATGCTAACGGTGCCGCTCGCGGTTTACCCGTCAGCCAGAGGGGTACTAAGCGAATGTCATCTGCGATCGCGCGGTAGAACGTCTCCTCAAATTCGCGCGCGCCAGCCTCGTCTGCCCAGACTTTCACGACTAGGATCGGCCAAGCCTCCCCGCCGTATTTGAAGCTGGACGTATAGGCCAACCCAACCGTGCGCCCCGGCACACCGTGATGGCAGCCATAGGGAAGATCCGCAGTGTCGATTTGGACGTACACCCGGACATGTTCAACACGCGAGCCAGGAGGGGCACCAAGCGTACCCCTGTACTCGGTTCGAGCGTCAAGTTGCCGGGCGCCATAGCGGAGCTCTTGGCGTTTGCGGATTTCGCGGACCACGACTAGGCAGTGGAATTCATCGTTGCGAGGAAATGCCTCTTCCCACAGATCCGCCGTCCACGCCTCTGGCGTCGGAGGTTGTTCCGGCTTCCTGCTAAACCAGCCCATTTCGCTACCTTTTCAGGACACCATGTCAGGCGTCTCCCGGCCCGTCGAGAGAACGAAGCGGAGCTTGCTGACGAGGCCGGCATCATCAACCTTGATCGCCAAGGTGCTCGTTACGGTCGACACGTCTCAGCTTCACAATGAAAAAGGCCGCCAGGTGCGCGACACACCCGGCGGCCCGTCGGTCCCGTCTTCGGGGACCCCGGCGCGGCCACACCCGCATTCGCGCCGGATCGGAAATTAAAGTGCCGACTTGTAAATCTTGACCAGGACTACAGTTTTCACTGCGCGGGGTGTGGAGACTTACTTCCCGTTATCGGATCGTCGGCGGAACCCTCTCAGACTACCCCACCACATACCGGCCAGAACGTGTTCAGAACGGCCGGTAATTCTTGAATTCTATGCGCGAAGGCCCATCGCGAGCCGGTCGGACCGCGAAGGCGCGGCCCTTGTGACCTCGACGGCGGGCCCGTGTGGGCGCATCGAGGTGACAGGCACCCGGTCCCGGGCCGGGGCCGTGGCGTACAGCTCGGGCACCGCCAGCGAGATGTCGAGGCCCGGGGGCTGCACCCCGGGCTCGGCCGGCAAGTGCTCCACGACCTCGAAGGCGCGGCGCAGGGTGAACCTGTGGAGGTAGCTCGCACCCGGCAGGCGCAGGGAGCCGGCGCCGTCGGACCCGGTCGTAATTTCCGACTGATGCGGCGCCGGATCGCCGGCCGAGTTGCACCAGAATTCGCGGACCTCGCGCCGGATTTCCTCCCGCGGGAGGGGTGCCAGGCCGCGCCAGGCTTCCACGTGCGGGAGGGGAACGCCCTCGCCGGCCTCGGCGATCGCCGCGTTGGCGGCCTTCGTGGCGGTCTCGGCCTCGGCCTTGGCGGCGTGGATCGCGCGGGCCTTGGCCGACATCTGGGGAAGCTCGCGCTCGACCAGCTCGCGGTAGGCGGCCTGGGCCGCCACCGCGGTCTCGACCGTCTCTGCCAGCTCGGCCCGCGCCTCGGCCTCGCGCGCCACTGTGAGACGGTCGGCGCACGTGCTCATCAGGAGCTGGGCCCGGTCCCACCGGCGGCGGGCGGCCCGGCGGGCTTCGTCCAGCTCCGCGAGCCGCGCTTCGTCAGCCGACAGGAGGTTGAGCGAGTAGGTGTTCTCGGCCATCTCCACCGCGCGCTCGGCGTCGCGGAGTTCGTCCAGCGCGCCTTTCATGTCCGTTTCGGCGTCGGACACAGGCGCCGGGGCGGCGGTGCGAGCTCGCGTCAGCAGGGCTCGGAAGGCGGCGATCTTGGACATCATCAGGCCTTGGGGTTCGGGCCGCGGGCGGGCGGGGCGGCGTCGCGGGCGAGCCGGTCCAGTAGGGCGT
>NZ_VRUW01000174.1:0-3357 GCF_008039475.1 Methylobacterium sp. WL12
AAATAAAACCGTGACTTATCTAAGCCAAAAAAGTTGCGACCTTGGTGCTCGTGAATTTCAACGTTGATGCATGGCGGTACGATCGTAATCGGGCCATCATAAATTTTGCGGAAGGCTTCTGCAACAAACCGAGTGGGCGCCCAGATTTCATGTATGCGATCGAGCAGACGTCCCCAATCACGAGGTGTTTCTGAAAGCTCCCAATAGGTTCTAAATATATTGTAGCTTCCTTCTATCCGGTGTTCAATATTATTATAAAAAGCTGGCAGCTGGTCGGCAGCAGCTTCGAAGACATTGACGCGGTATCTGCTCTCAAGGTCATAGTGCTCAGGCATGAACTGCCCGAAAAAGCGGTCTTCTACATGCACGTTGTAGGGATAGATCGCAAAGGGAAAGGGCTCCCGCGCGACGGACGAAATCAAATTGCGAAGTGACTCACCAAGTCCGAGGCTAGCTTCAACATAGCCGATAAAGAGAACGCCGGTCTTTGCGGGGGTTCTGTCAAGAGGGATTGGTGATTTGAAACCTTTCAAGACGCGCTCCCCGCGCAACAGCGCCCGTCGCACCTGTGGATTTGCAGCAATATACTGGCGCGTATCAAAATATTTCGAAGGTCTGCGATGGCTTTCTTTCCACCCAAATCTAATAAAATGCTCAAGAGGGTCTTGTCCGTCAAGGAATACATCCTGATTATTTTTTATATAATATTCTCTATCAAAGGAAATAAAACATTTTGAGATTTGAGTCCCTTTACGTTTACGCCCTAGTGCAAAATATCGATCCAAAATACCTGGTTTTGATGTTTGATTAACAGTCTCTAGATGTGAAGCAAATCCAATAATCTCATTATGCGTGACGTCATATCCCGTGTCTATACTTACTGGAATGACTTCACGCTGATATTGTGAATCTTTAAGCACCGCACGCATCGTAAAGGCAGTATGCCGCCACGTGAATCCAGCCGTAATGTGTTTGCGACAGACCTGTGAATGCTCGGAATACGCTTTCGCATCCATCGCACAAGCCTCGTTAAGTCGTTCTAGAATCTCGGCCGCGTCGGGCTCCCACCAATAGCCGACATCTCCAAAGCCCTTGTCCCTGTAATCTGCTAAGGCAGGTTGTCCTGAAAAGAGAAGCGCGCCTTCGCACGCTAAATCAGTGCTGCCACTGTATCGGCCAAAAATTGGTATTGTCCCACAGGCCATTGCTTCCGCGGTTGAGAAGCCAAAGCCCTCCGATCGAGCAGTGGACACGTAGTAGTCAACACCACGATAAATTTGGGCGATCTCTGCGTCAGAAAGTGAGCCCACCATTTCCCAGACGCTCACGTTAGCACCCGTGATGCGCGCCATGCGAAGGTTGCCCACCTGTGTGGCCTCCGCGCGAAGTCCGAAGACGTCAAGGACATCTTGTCCCATGATGATGAGCTGCACGTTAGGGCGTTGCATGCGCAGCGCGGCCCAGGCCGCACGTATGACGTCGAGCCCCTTACGGTGCTGATTGCGGGCAAACCACAGGAATGTCGTTTCGTCGAACGGGCGGTCGCGCAGACCCCAAGGGGTGAAAACGTCTGTCTCAACTCCGGGCGGCACCCACGTCACGTCCGGTACGCCCTCAGCCTCAAAGACCGCCTTTACCCAACGTGACGTTGTCATGACCTTCTTGTAGCGCCGCGCCGCCTCGGCCCAGCCAAGGGGGAGTCGGGTCGTCTCCCAAGCAGTATAGAGGTAGTTAAAAGGCTCTGTACCGGGATGAGCAAAAATGAGTTCTGGCTTAGTCGAGTCAAGCAGACCGTTCAAACGCAATGTATGATGCAGATAACGATTCATGACCTCCCAGGAAGTCGAACCAGTCGTGCCGTGATCTGCATGATTGACTCCATAGCCGAGGTGCTTCTTCGCAAACAAGAATTTATTATTGTGGATGTACTTCTTTCTTCGAGGGGCGAGATCACCTGAGAAAGTCGAGCTTGTGAAGTGCTCAATTTGCGCCTCAGGTATGTAAGCGCTTGCGTAACCAGCCTCACGCAATCGGAAACAAAAGTCTGCATCTTCATAATAGAAGCCAAAGGCGTCGTCTAAAAAACCTACCTCGTCTGCAGCTGCAATGCGAATAAGAGCGAAAGTAAGCTCACAAAAATCTGCTTCGAGCCGTTTAATACGTCGGTCAGGAGCCGCATGGTCATGAGAAAACCTTACATCAGTGAGATTCCACTGAACTCGGTAGGTCATCGTTCGGTCGCCTGCAACTTCATCCACGACCATCTGCGCCGGGGCGACGATGGCGAGATTGTCATCGCGCAGCATCTCTTGAAGAAGCTGGCGGCAGACGTCCGTGATAAGCCTAATGTCATTATTTGACGCAACAAGATATCGGCAATCTCGTTCCTTCGCGAGACTCATTCCAATATTGCAAGCTTGCGTGTAAGTTCGAGGTGTGCCTAGTTGGATAATTTCCACGCCAAACTCACTGCAAACTGCGTTGGTATCGTCCGTACTCCCTTGATCTAAGACGACTATCCGGTGCAGTACATTATGCATTGAGCTAAACATTCTGAAAAGTAATTTTCCCCCGTTAATCGAAGGGATGACTATTAACATCTTATTGATAGCATTTTCAATATGACTGTTCGGTACGTTCATAAGTCACTCATGATTCTGTGAGAAATTTTGCGCGCTAACATTGTAAATGCAATCATCAGCCTTTCTGAGCGATTTGGATTGAGTTCAGTCAGATGACGATTACGGCAGGAGAAAGTGGTCGTATATACTTTGGATGGAAGAGACTATATTTCACTGCTGCTTGAAAAATTTAATATCACGTAATGCCATCAGATGTTTAGTCGTGGCATATGGTCTGACGGTTCGAGCTTGAAGCGTTCGGGCTCTGTGGTCCAAGTTTGGCAGATAAATTCGTATGGCGTAAGGCCTCGCAGGGTCTTCAAACGGCGCCAGCAATTGTGGGCCTCCACGAACAGTTGCAGGTGACGACGCAGCTCGTCGTGGTTGGCGTAATGGTAGCGCTTGACCGTGGCGTCTTTGATAGTCCGGTTCATCCGCTCGACCTAGAGCGTTTTCGGTTTAATCTGGTTCGTATCCTGCAGTGGTGAAGAAGTTGGTGCACTCGTCCGGGGTGACGGTGTCGACGAGGCCTCCGATGGCCGACCACAAACCCTCGACGGTGCGTTCGGCCGCCTTTCGCAGCAGGGCCTTCAGCTTTGAGAAGGCCATCTCGATTGATGGTGTGGATGGCTCCTGCTCCCGGCGTTGCGTTGGGGCATAGTCGGGATGTTGTCGCCTCAAGCTGAGGAGCCACCCATGTCCGAACTTGTTACGGTCGGTATCGACCTCGCGAAGA
>NZ_VRUW01000175.1:0-3241 GCF_008039475.1 Methylobacterium sp. WL12
CGTTCCCGATGGCGCGGGTGGTGCCCAAGGGCGAGGCCCGCACGATCGCGTTCTTCACCTCGCTGTTCCCGGATTGCTCCTCGCAAGGCCCGGTGGTGATCCGGACCCTGGACCAGCCCCGGCACGGGGCGGTCGACGTCGCGCCGGCGGATTCGTTTCCCCGCTACGGGGTCGGGTCGACGCTGGCCGCCTGCAACGCCCGCAAGGTGCCGGGGGTGAAGCTGACCTACACCTCGGAGGAGGGGTTCGAGGGCGTCGACACCTTCCGCATCTTCGTCATCAACGCGGACGGCACCGGCTACGAGTCCGACGTGCGCGTCACGGTGCGCTGAACCCCGCCGCCGGCCGGCGGAATCGGCGCCGAAACGGGGGCGGAAACCTGCCCTCCAATAGCACTCCCGTCATTCGCATAAGATATATTATGGAACATAGAGGGGCGATATCCTGGGGTGAGGGGGTATTCGTTCGGTCCCGACCCATCTGGCATGCCAATCGGACCGTCTCCGTGATCAGCCCGGCAATCGGCAGTGAGATCGTCCGACGAGCCACGGGCGAGGGCGGTCCGAGCCCCCTCCCCGGCCTCGCCTGTCCCGCGCGTCACGCGGCCAGCGCGTCGGCCAGGCGGCGGATGTCGGAGACGACGCGCCCGTCGGCGAAGCGGCAGGCCACCTCTTCCGAGGCGCGGCCGCACGGGCGGATTCGGATCGCCGCCGGGCAAACGAGCTCGTCGCGGCGCTCCAGCGCTTCGGCCGCGTCCATCGGCGCGGCGCGGCCGCCGCCGAGCCCGCGCCACCACTGCACCGCCTTGTCGCGGGCGAATCCCGTCCGCTCCAGCGCGAGCCGGATGCGGTGGGCGCCGGCCGGGCAGCGCAGCACGATATCGAGGCCGTCCGCCCCGCGCTCGACCCGCCAATCCGAGACCGCCTGCCAGCCGTCCGCGCGCTCCGACAGGATCGGCAGCTCGCCGTCGGCTGCGGCCTCGTGCCGGGCGACATCCTCCGCGTCCTCCGGCTCGATCCAACAGGGCTCGCAAGTCGAGGCGTTGAGCGCGATCAGCGCGCCGCAGCCGGGGCAGGGCTTGGCCCGCGCCAGCCCTTCCCTGCCCTTCACCGCGGCGGCGGTGCGCGCGGTGACCACGTCCACCGGGCCGTGCATCCGCACCAGGCCGGCATAGTCGAGGATCAGCGCGTCGCGCTTGCCCGCCGCGTTCCGCAGGGCACGCCCGACCTGCTGCACGTAGAGCCCGGTGCTCTGCGTCGGGCGGAGCAGGGCGATGAGATCCACCTCCGGCACGTTGAAGCCGGTGGCGAGCACGCCGACGGAGGTCAGGCAGCGGATCCGCCCGGCGCGAAAGGCCGCGACGATGCGGTCGCGCTCGCGCCGCGGGGTTTCGCCGGAGATCGCCTCGCAGGAATAGCCCTCCACGCGGATCGCGTCGCGCACCGCGTCCGCGTGGCTGAGCCCGGCGCAGAAGGCGAGCCAGGCCCGGCGCTCGCGGCCGTAGCCGACCATCTCCTCGACCGCGGCGCGGGTGATCCACTCGCGGTTGACCGCGGCCTCGAGCTGGCTCGGGATGTAGTCGCCGCCGCGCTTGCCCACGCCGGCCACGTCGAGGGCGGTCAGGGTCGCCTTCGACAGGAGCGGACAGAGATAACCCTGCCCGATCAGGTCGCCGGCATCGACCTCGTAGACGATGCCCTCGAAGATCCGGCCCGCGCCTTCGTCGAGGCGCCCGCTGTCGAGCCGGTAGGGCGTCGCGGTAAAGCCGACGACGCGAAGCTCCGGCCGCAGCGCCCGCAGGCCGGCGAGGAAGCGCCCGTAGCGGGTCTCGGCCGAGCGCGGGATCAGATGGGCCTCGTCGACGACGACGAGGTCGCGCGGGCCGATCGCATCGAGCCGGTCGGCCACCGACTGGATGCCGCAGACCAGGACCTGCGCCGCCGCCTCCCGCCGCCCGAGGCCGGCGGAGAAGATTCCCGCCGGCGCCTCGGGCCAGTAGCCGGTGAGCTCGGCGAAGTTCTGGGCGATCAGCTCCCGGCTGTGGGTAACGACGACGATGCGGGCGAGGGGATCGGCCTGCAGCGTCTCGCGCGCGAGCGCCGCGATCACCAGCGCCTTGCCGGCGCCGGTCGGCAGCACGATCAGGCCGGCACGCAGAGGCTGGCCCCCTGCCCCGCTCCAGGCGGCGGCAAGCGCATCGAGGCTGGCACGCTGGTAGGGTCGCAAGGTCAGCATGGGCTGGCTCTAACGCACGCAGGCGGACGCGTCCGTGGCCCGTTCGCCGCGCCCGCCCCGGATCAGGGCGCCTGCAGCAGGTAGACGTCCATGATCCAGCCGTGGCGCGCGCGCGCGGCGGCGCGCTGGCGGCGGATTTCCGGGCCGACCGTGCCGAGCCGGCCGGCGATCAGGAGCTGGTCCGGCGAGCCGAGATAGGCCCCCCAATGGATTGTCAGGTCCGGATCGAGGTGGTCGAAGCGCGGGTCGGCGTCGAGCATCACCACCACGCTGCCGACGCCCTCCGGCAGGCCCTCGGCGATCGCCCGTCCGGTGGTGATGTGGACGGCGCCGCCGATCCGGTTCAGCGGGATGCGGTGGGCGGCGGCCAGCATCTGCACGCTGGAGATACCGGGAATCACCGTGTAGGCGAAGGCGCCCGCGTCGCGGGCGAGGATGCGCTCCAGGATGCGCAGGGTGCTGTCGTAGAGCGCCGGATCGCCCCAGACCAGGAAGGCGCCGACCTCCCCTGCCCCGAGATTAGCCGCGATCAGGCCGCCGAGGAGGTCGGCGCGGGCTGCGTGCCAGGCCTCGACCGTCGCCGCATAATCCGCAGGCCGGCGCTCGCGTGGTGGGTCCTGCGCCACGACCAGGCGATAGTCGTCCCGGATGTGCCGGGCGCAGATCGTGCGGCGGAGGGCGACGAGGTCGTCCGTGTCGGCCCCTTTGTCGAGGACGAACACGACGTCGACGTCGGCCAGCGCCTGCACCGCCTGAAGGGTGAGGTGCTCCGGGTCGCCGGTGCCGATTCCGATGACACGCAGGGTCCGCATGGGCTCAAGGATTCCAGTGCGCACGAAAAAGCCGGCTCGCGTTGGGCGAGCCGGCTGATGTGGGATGTGATGTTTGGTTGCGGGGACAGGATTTGAACCTGTGACCTTCAGGTTATGAGCCTGACGAGCTACCGGGCTGCTCCACCCCGCGCCAGGGTGATCGAGTGTCGTGTCGAGGGGATGTGTTGGCTTGC
>NZ_VRUW01000176.1:0-3226 GCF_008039475.1 Methylobacterium sp. WL12
CGCGTTCCCGCGACGACGATGTGAGGAGCGTTCGTCATAAGTCCAGACACAGGGCCGATACAGCGCCATCCCCTGTATCCAGACCCAAGCCCTATCCGCACAAGGCAGCCGTCACCGAGCGCTTACTCCTGACTTGGTCCGACGTTGTCCGCAGCGAAGGCGTCCCGGACGCCAAGGGGGTTGGGCCATCCTTCGGTGCTGTCGCGGGCGGTCTGGCGTTCCATTTCCGAATTGATCTCGGCGCCGAGCAAGACGACCACGATCGAGAGCCACATCCAGGACATCAAGCCGATGCCGGCACCCAGAGACCCGTAGATGCGATTGTAGCTATCGAAGCTCGCCACGTACCAGGAGAACACGCCAGACGTGCAGACCCAAAGAAACGCTGCCAGCGCGCTGCCCCAGGTCACCCAGCGCCATTTCGCCCGGCGCCTGCTCGGGCCGTAGCGATAGATCAGCGTCAGGCTCAGGCTGACCACGACCAGGATGACGGGCCACCGGGCCACGGACAGGATGGTGTCGGCCAATCCCCCGAACCCGAAGCGCGCCAGGATCGCCGGAAGGACGACCACCACGCTGATCGTCAGGAGCAGGAACGCCGCGCCGCCGAGGGTGAACAGAAAGGTCGTGGCGTAGAACCGGATCAGGGTGCGATCCTCCCGTTCCCGGTAGATCACGTTGAGGGCATCGAAGAGTGCGCCGACGCCGGAATTCGCGCTCCAGAGCGCAATCAGCAAGCTGATCGTCGAGGTGAGGCTCAGCGAACCCGTGCTTCGCGCGGCGATCCGCACGAGCTGCTCGGAGAGCAGTTCGAGCGCGGCTGCAGGGAGGATGTAGGTCAGGAGGCCGACATGCTGGCTGATCACGTTGGGATCGGAAAACAACCCGTAGATCGAGACCACGGCCACGAGTCCGGGAAACACGGCGAGCAGGGCGAAGAAGGCGACGCCGCCGGCCGTGGCGAGCACACGATCCTTCGGGAGAGCCCACGCGGCGCGCCACAGGATGTCCTGCCATCCTGCCCTCGGAATCTCGGAGGGGCGGTTCGCATCGCGGCCACGATCAGGCTCGCGGGCGCGCTGCCGAGCCGTTTCGAGGGTCGCTGCATCCTGCGGACGCGTGGCGATTGAGCGCCAGTCGTCGCCTTCGTCAACGTCCTGAATCACGGCTACGACCCTGCGAGGACTAGGTACCAGTGATCGCGATTTGATCCTGCTGACATCGGTTCAGCCGAAGTCGTAGCGGCGCCGAGCGCCCGATCCTGTAGGAGTGTCGCCTACCGTCGCCCTGAATGGAAGCGGTGGCGCCAGCCCTCCTCCAGCCTGCGCTCCTCCGCGCTCTCCTCCGGAACGGCTTTGAGACGCAGCAGGATCATCGCAAAGCCACCCTGCTGGAGGTACACCTGCTCGTAGAGCGACGGCACATGGAGGTCGCGCTTCACATCGATCCAGAGATCAGCACTGCAGGCCGCGATGTCGCTCGGGATGCTCGGTTGATGCGAACGGCTGTGAACGAGCGATCGCTCCGGGACCGGGCTTCCGACGGCACAGACGATGGCCGGGAAGGAGAGGCTGCGGTAGCAACGCTGCACCCGGCCGTGGCCCGCCACGACGATGGCGATCCGCTCGGAGTGGTACTGGACGTAGGCCCGGGCCGCCGTCTCCTTACCGACCGCGAAGTCGCGCGCGAGCGCAAGGACGTGCTGCAGATCGGGCTCGCGAAACGCCGTCATAGCCCCCCGTAAGAGGTGCGGAGGCATCAGCAGGAGGCTGGCGAAGCGGTTGGCCTCGACCTCTCTGCGCTGGCGCGGGTCGCCCTCCTTGGCCGTCATGCGCAGCATGTCGGATGTCTTGCACGAGAACCGGTCGGGCTGATCGGGGATGTGGTGCGCCATCAGGAAGTGGCCGAGTTCGTGCGCGATGGTGAAGCGGCGACGCGGTTCGCCCCCGCGCCTGGCGAGGATGGTGCCGTCAGACCGCTTCGTGTCGGTGACGAGGCCGCCCTCGAACGCATCGGTGTCGAGGTCCTCGATCTTCACGATGCCGAGGCGCGCGCACAGCTCCTGGATCGGCACGGGCACCGGAAGGTTCGGCTCGGCCTGTAGGATGCGTTTGACGAGCGCCTCCGGCGAGCCTGCGTCTGCAAGGTCCTTCCTCTTGATCTGCATGCGCGGACCCCTTCGTATTTCCGAGGCGATCCGTCAGGCGCCACGCACCTGCGATCCCAAGACCAGGTTGCAAGGGCGTTCGCGCGAGCGGTAACCCAACCGCGCCATCGTGAGCAAAGGCCATGCTGGCCTGGCATGGCGGCCCCTGTGATCCCGACGGCGTCGGAGGAGCTAAGATCGCGGCCGCGCTTGCCGAGCTGGCACAACGGCGACCGTCAGGTCGAAGGGCTTTTCTCAAATTCATAGACCGGTGATGTCGTGCTCAGAGGCTGGGCCTGCTCAGCCCAAGCTGCGCATGCGCCTCGGCGGGCGTCATCAATCGAACGGCCTCATCCGAAAACCCAAGCGCCCGCAGCTCCGCTCGTTGCTGGTTCGTGATCATCAACGACACGGCGGGAGCTGATGCGGGTCTGGGCAGCGTGACACCCGGCTCAGCGTCGTTCGCTTCGCGTAGCCGGCCAAGGTATGCTTCCTCTGCGGCCGCCTGATCGAGAAACGCTCGGAGATAATCGTCTGCCTCTGACATCGGCGATGCTGCCTCCTTTTTTGTACCAACGACGTGCTTGACCACCCGCCACTCCATAGCAGCGTCTATCTCACGACATCGCGTGGCGATGGTCAGCCCCCATTGAAGTGGTCCGCCCTTTGGTATGGCTTTTGAGCCTGGAGGACGGACGAGATGGCAAAGCACCCGAAGCCCGAGGAGATCGTCGCGAAGCTACGTCAGGCGGACGTTCTGATCTCCCAGGGCCAGAGCGTGGCCGATGCAATCCGCGCGCTCGGTGTGAGTTCGGTGACGTACTACCGGTGGCGGCGTGAGTTTGGCGGCCTGAAGTCGGATCAGGTTCGACGGATGAAGAGTCTTGAGACCGAGAATGCGGTCGTGTCCCTGGGCGTGGTGTAGCTTGGTGAGGGCCACCACGATCACCGGTTTGGGCCGGGACGATCAGGCTGCGAGGGTGGGCAGGCTGACGAGGGGATCATCGCCGATCGGGGCGATGCTTTCCAGGGTCATGTAGCGCGACCGCTGGACGGCCCATTCGTCATTCTGTTCGAGCA
>NZ_VRUW01000177.1:0-3074 GCF_008039475.1 Methylobacterium sp. WL12
GGTCGGGAGAGGAGAGCGCTATGTCGGGAGAGGTCGCTCCCCTCTCCCGACCCGCTTCGTGGGCCACCCTCCCCCGCAGAAGGGGAGGGAAGTCGTGGCGCCTGCCCCGATAAAAGGTTGACGAACCGTTAACGTCGGCCCCACCCTTGCAGCGCCGGTCCGGGCTGGGCCGGGGGATGCGGGCGATGATGCAGATCGGGACAATCGGGCGTGTCGGCACGGTACGGGCGACCGCAGGCGCCGGGGTCCGAGTCGCAATCTTCCGAACCGCAAGAAGCCTCCGGATCGAAAGTGTCCGCGCCCACCCGCGCCCTGGTGGCGATCGCCGGGGGCCGGGACGAGGCAGCCCAGGACGCGCCAACGCCAAAAGCCCGCGGCGGCACGCGGCCGCTCGCAGGCTTTCTGACTCAGGTGATCGTGGCGTCCGATCCGACCCTGCGGCCGTCGCGGCTGGAGCGCACCGGGATCGCGGCCGCGCGCTACGCCGAGACGGCGCGGCTCACGGCCTGATTCCCAAGGCTACTCAGGCTTCGGTCGACTTGACCGTGAGCACCTGGCGGCCGCGATACATGCCGGTCTTCAGGTCGATGTGGTGGGGGCGGCGCAGCTCGCCCGAATCCTTGTCCGTCACGTAGGTCGGCGCCTTGAGGGCGTCGGCCGAGCGGCGCATGCCGCGACGGGAGGGGGAGGTTTTGCGCTTCGGAACGGCCATGACGGGAAATCCTTGCGGTCTGGCGCCAAAGCGGCGCCCGGGCGTCTCCCGGCCGGGATCGCCTCGCGCACCGCTCGATACGGAGATTCGAAGGCGCGCTTATAGCGGGGGCGCCGGGGCGTGGCTAGGGGGCGCGTGCGACCAAGCTGCCGGACACGCTCGATGTTGGACTTTGGTCCAAGATCGCGGCCGAGCAAGACAGTGGCAGGCGCCGACGGCACCGGGCGCGTGCTAGCCGAGACTTGACAGTTCTGCCGTGATGGCCTGCGGTGGGCGGGGTGCCATGGCGACGGCCCGAAGGCGTCGCCGCGACGGGAAAGTCCGCCGCGTCCAGAATTCTTTGAACCTTTTTTCCTCCACGACCCGTTAAGCTTGCGGCCGACCCGCCCGCTCGCCTCCAAGCACGACGGTTCGCCTTCTGGACTTCCTAAAAAGGTGCCCTCGCGGCACCGGCCGACGCCGCACGGTGGATGCGGTCCGCGCCCTGAGAGAGATCACGATCGATGGAATCGTCCGATGCGTGGCGCCAGACCGGCGGCCTCGACACCGAGCAGGGCAAGGGCGACCCGTTCGCTGCCGCCGTCCGCGCCACGCGGATGGCGATGATCATCACCGATCCGCGCCTGCCCGACAACCCGATCGTCTTCGCCAACGACGCGTTCCTGCGGATGACGGGCTACGAGCGCGGCGAGGTCATGGGCCGCAACTGCCGCTTCCTGCAGGGGGCCAACACCGATCGCGGCGCGGTCGCGCTCATCCGCGAGGCGGTGACGGCGGGGCGCGACATCGCCATCGACATCCTGAACTACCGCAAGGACGGCGCCCCGTTCTGGAACGCGCTGTACCTCAGCCCGGTGACGAACGAGGGCGGCGAGGTGCCCTACTTCTTCGCCTCGCAGCTCGACGTGACCGACCGCGTCGACGCCCACCTGAAGGTCGACCAGGAGAAGGCCCATTTCGAGGCCGAGGTGGCCAAGCGCACCCAGGACCTGAGCCAGTCCCTGGCGACGCAGACCATGTTGGTCCACGAGGTCGACCACCGGGTCAAGAACAACCTCCAGATGATCGCCGCCCTGCTCGCCATGCAGACCAAGGCCATCACCGACCCGTCGGCGCGCGCGGCGATGGAGATGATGCTGACGCGGGTCGAGGCGCTGGGCATCGTGCATCGGCGGCTCTACCAGTCGAACGACGTCGAGCGCTTCGACGTCGCCGAGTTCGCCCGCGACCTCTCCACCGACCTGGTGCGGGGCTCGGGCCGCGACGGCATCCGCCTGCACCTCGACCTCGAGGCGGTGGAGGTGCCGGTCTCGAAGGCGCCGCCGGTGGCGCTGATGATGAACGAGCTCATCACCAACGCGCTCAAGCACGCCTTCCCCGGCGATCGCCCCGGCCGGCTCTCGGTGACGGTCGCACCGGACGGGAAGTACTTCGCCATCAGAATCGCCGACGACGGCGTCGGCATGCCCGTGGAGGTGATGGAGAAACGCTCCTTCGGCAAGCGCCTGATCGGCACCCTGTGCCGCCAGCTCAACGCCAGCATCGCGTGGCAATCCAACGAGCCGGGGACCACGGTCAACATTCGCCTGCCGCGCGAGATGGCAGACAGTTCGGAGACGCCGTGAGCGACCCGCTGCGGATCCTGGTCGTGGAGGATGAGGCCCTCATCCTGATGCAGATCGAGATGATGCTCGAGGAGGCCGGGCACAGCGTGGTCGGCACCGCGATGACGGCCGCCGAGGCCATCGCCCAGATCGAGGCCTGTCGGCCCGAGCTGGTGCTGATCGACCTGCGCCTTGCAGACGGCTCTTCCGGCCTCGAGGTGGCGCAGGCGATCCGTGAGCGCGACGGCATCACCGCCGCCTTCATGACCGCCAACGCGCGCCAGCTCTCCGAGGAGATGGAGGGCGCGACCGCGGTGATCGCAAAACCCTTCAGCGAGGCGGTGCTGGAAGACGCGCTCGCCTACCTCAAGGCCTGCGTGCGCCGTCCGCCGCCAAGCGAGCCGGTACCGAACGGCATGCGGATCTCGGCCGAATGCCTCGCGCGCTTCGACGCCATGCGGCACTGAGCGTCCGACCCGGATCGAGAACCGAACCGGGAACGGAGTGCGCGCGACCGGACTTGGAATTCAATCGGATTTGGAACCAGCGACTGGGGCGGCGTGCCGCAGCGTTAAGCCGCGGTTCAACCGCTCCGGCTCACACCACGCTCCGTCGGCGCCAGGTACCGGGCCGCCGTCCCTTCGGGAGGACCACCATGGCCACGTCGTTCCTGCGCACCTTCGCACTCCTGTCCTGCCTGGCCGCCGCGCCGGCGCTGGCGCAGAGCCCCGCCCCCGCGACCCCGACCAAGCCCGGAG
>NZ_VRUW01000178.1:0-3031 GCF_008039475.1 Methylobacterium sp. WL12
CCCGCTGCTTCAGCTTGGCGGCGATGGCGGACAAGATCATGGGCCGGCTCCAGGGCGGAGGCGGCAAGCTGGTCAGAGATGGCTAACGATCCATGAACGAAGGCAGGTTCGCGTTTGCGACAGGCCCGCAGCCTTTGCTCCTAACCAGCTTACCAGCCGGCGCTCGACGTTCGTTTTCCCTGACGGACTGCCGTTCGCATAAGCCGATTTATGAGCCGCCGTAGGGTCTGCATCCGATGAGAAAGTCCGGTTTGGATGGTCTCAGCAGATACCCAAAATAGACTGATAGCTGTGGTTCGCCTGGGCCAGCCCCAAACCGGACCGCTGCGAGCGTATCACTCAGTCCAAAGTGAGACGCCTCAACGCCGTTTCTCGTACAGCGCTGCGCGTCGAACGGCGAGGCGTGCCTGGCAGAAGGCTGTGCGCGACTGATATAAGGACCCCAGCATGTTCGCGTACTTGTCTACACATCGCTTCAGCTCGCGCTGGTAAGCTTTCCGCCCCGATACCTTCAGCTTGGGGAGGAACACCGCCTCACATCTCTCGCGCACTGCTCCTCCGACCCCGACGTCACCGCCTCCAGCGAAAGAGCAGTTGATCATAATGTCGAAGGCGCCTTGGCAACTCGGCGCGTTCTTGACGGCCGGCACTCCGTCATCAGTGATCAAGCCTGTGCACACACTCCTCTCATCAGACGGCTTCGGGTCCTGCGCGAGGGTCGGGACGATCATAACGGCGGTGAGCGCCGCGACGAAGGTGGTGAGTGTCAGCTTCATTTAATGACCCTACGGCAACCCTTGCCCAAATCCCCCGGCATAGTTTGGGGGCATGACCTCGCCATCGCGCTCCCGGTAGCCTGCATACTGGTCCGCCATGTCCGTCCGAAATCAGCCCCAGATAGCGGTCTCCTAAATGCGCTCCCAAATTTATGGGGCGTGCTCCGACGCCGGTGCAGATTGCCCGCTTGGATAAGCGCTACGTCGCGAAGGGGCTCGACCGGAACCGGCTTGGCGCAACTGTGCGAATGGTTGGCGCGGACGAGGCGCGGCAGCAGCATTCGCGATCTGCATCTAGGCGCCATCGCTCTGCTTCCCGCGGGCTACCTCCATCATATCCGCATCCGGCAGCGATCGCTGTAGCGGCAACGCCTCCTCCACCGGAGCTTTCAACCACGTGCGCCACTCCTCCGGCGGCGTCTGCAGCGGCAAGTCAGCTTACTACTCGCTGCCCGTCAATCACCAACGATGTATTCGAACACCAGTTTCGAGTGAGGGCTGTCGTAGCTGTACGCGACAACCTCGCAGCCACGCCTCACCGGTCCGGGCCCGGTCAGAGTCAAAACCTCGTTGTGCTTTGAGTAGCTCCCCCGAACCGGGTAGGACGCCGGCTTGCAGCCATCCTTGAAGGCATAAGCTGTCCCAAAGATCATTCTCCCAGGTTTCAGACTGCCTTCGTACAGCACGGCACCGGTCTTCACGACGCTTTTGAGATCCGGTCTCGGCCTGAGATATCTGATCGTGCCTTTATCCGGGTCAACAGCGACACCGCTGCGGTTGTGCTCCCAAGCGTCCGGTGTTCCGATGAACGGATCGGCCGGAGCCTTCAATGCTACGAAATCGATGGGGGGTAGTGGAGGGGAGAGTATGTAGCGCTTACCTTCGCTGACAATGATGTTTCCGTCGACGCGCCACGACACATCGACATCCCCACCCAAATGCCCATTCGCCCAGCAATTCTTCGCCCTCAAGCGACCGCTGACGACTACGGGGTTTTTACAATCGAGACCTTGGACGCCGATCAAGTGGTCCTTGCTCTCGACGAGCAGGAAATCCCCATCCTGCGTTCGGTATCCCCCGTCCTGGGCGCCGGCAATCGTGCCAGCTCCAGCGGTGCCGCACAGCGCGGTTGTGGCAAGGAGGATGAGGGTTGCTGCTTGGCGCATGAGACGACTCCGTGATCTACGCAGGTCGGACTGAATCAGTAACCAGCTGCCGCGCCAGCGATGGCAGCGCCGAAGAAGCCAAGGGCAGCGCCTGCTGCGAGAGCACTGGCATCTGGGCCACCATAACCGTAGCCATAGCCTGGACCGTAGTAGCCGTAAGGCCGGCCGTACCCGCGATAGCCGTAGTGCCGGTAGCCGCCGCGATAGCCACCCCGGACACCGTATCCGCCACCAAATCCGCGGCCACTGTGGAACGCATGTCCCCCGCCGAACCCTCGGCCGCCGCCGTGGAAGCCGCCACCACGCCCGCCACCGTGAAAACCACCAGCCTCTGCCGGAACGACAGCTCCCAACATCAAGGCGGTCACGGCAATCGCGAGGGTCTTCTTCATCGTCAGTCCCCTTGTCCCGCCGATCGAGCTATCGCCGGCTTCATGACGGCAAGGTCGCACCAGACAACCTACAGGTGCTTGGACATGATACATAAAATTCGAGGTATGCAGTCTAATTGCGATGCTGCGTCGAACTTGTGGTTAAGCTCCCATCTCGCTCAAGCGTACGCAATCGTAGCTCGCCAACCTGGGTCGTGTAGCGCGGCGTCTGCATCTCGAACTTCGTGCTCCACGTCCACTTTGCTTACAACGTCGCACGGGCCGGGACGACACTGCTACGTGCTGGCCGACAAGGGCTACGACAGCGACGCCATCCGTCGTCAGATCGAAGCGACGGGGACGGCACCCAACATCCCGCTCGAGTCCAATCAGCGATGGAAGACGTGCTTCGCAACGCCATCGAGCGGATGTTTGGACGCCTCAAGGACTTCCGCCGCCGCATCGCCACACAGTACGATCGGTCGGCCACCAACTACCTGGCTGCTGTCTGCATCGCCGCAACCGTCAGCTACTGGTCATAAGTCTCAAGCTTAACGCAGTCAGCCGCAACATGCCGGATTGCTAAAATTTGATGCTTTTTCTGCATCCTATTGAAGGACGTATAATGTAGCTTGGCAGTAAGGAACAGCTTCTCGATGCCTTGGGCTTCTGCCAGCTTGGACTATCTTCCGACGGCAAAGCTTAATGGTATTAAAAA
>NZ_VRUW01000179.1:0-2915 GCF_008039475.1 Methylobacterium sp. WL12
AGCCGGACTTCGCGATCGCGACGCCCTCGTCGGTGGCGCGGACGTTCGCGCGGCTGGCATTGAGCTGCGGGTTGCCGCCATAGGCCTTCGCGAGCGCCGATTCGAGCGTCTCGGACGCCGCCGGACCCACCACAGCTAAACCGGCGGCGACGGCGAAGCCGGCCATCCGAAATGCGCGGCAGGCCGCAGGTTTGTCTTCTGTCACGTCGATCAGCCCTTGCGGTGTCTCGATGACCGGATCCCCGTCTCACCCGAAAGACGGACACAGCGCCCGTTTCGCGCCTCTCCAGCCAAGCCCGCCCTGGCGTGACCTTATCGCACTCCACCCTTTCTAACCGGTGCCCCCACCCGCCAAGCCTCTGAATCCCAAGCGATGCGATATAAAAGCGACACTCTGCCTTAGGCGGACGATTCAATCGGACAAAAGAGCAGCCCCACCACTGAGACCACGAACCCGCTTCATCAAAATCACCTTACCCTCAGCATCTAACCAACTCGAGATGAAGCGAAATTGGCCTCGAGCAGCTCGCAGACGAGCAGGAGGCCCCCCCGCTTCGTAGCGACACGCGGATGCCCTGACGCAGAGGTCATATCGGCACTGCAGCCACCGCTTTGATCCCTCGAGGCCCTTCAGGTGTGAAAGAAAGCCCTAGCTACCAGCTTAAATTGAGCCCCATCTAAGAGCGTTGGACAGTTCGAAAAATGTCCGATCGAGCATAGAACGCAATGCCTTTTTTGGTGTTAGGACTTCTTCTTGGCCTCATCCAGCCGGCCTCTGCTTCGAGCCGTGATGATGCGCTTGAGCATTATGCAAAGGTCGCTGCGGCATCGCTCTTTGCGGAAGCGCAATGCCCAAAATTCCGAGTGCGTGCTGGGCAGTTGACAACGCTGCGGATGGCAACATCCGTCTCTAGCAACGAAGAACCCATTATCGAGGATAAACTCCGCAAATGGTCTGCAGAGGTTCGACGAGCATACGTGCGGAACGGATCAGAAGACTGGTGCTCGGAGGTGTACGACCTGCTTGGACCATCCGGAACAATGGAGAAAGGAGTTTTGTCGAAATAACCGATGTCGAGAATGTCCGACCTTCGTCCGGCTTCCGTCAGGGCGAATAACCCCTTTCGGCAATCGTACCCAAGTTGCAAGAAAAATTCAGTTGCATGGGCACATTTAAAAATGATCTATGTGCAACCTGATACGCTAGTGCTAAAAAATATATCGCTAAACACTCGTTCTAATGTGAAGTGATACTTATTGACTCTGCTGCTCAACACGGCCAAACTCGACTTTGATTTTAGCAGAAGCTGCAGCGGCACTCGCTGCAGCTTGCGACTTACGTCGAGCCATCACTGCCGCATAGCGACGCGCACGGATAAGTTTCGCCAATCGGCGACGGGCAAGAATTTTTGCGTACCTACGCGAGATTCGCTGGTTCGTTGCCGCAAGCGTTCGATCAACGATCGGCGTTGAAGGTCGCCCTGCTGTTGGCAAAGCAGATGCCAAATATTTGGCTGTCGTACGCGAGGATCTTTCCAAAACCGCAATGGGATCAACCAGTGCGGAGGAGCTCTTCGGGGATCGACGCGCCCCCACCGGCCTTGGATCGCATCCGTCACAAATCGACCCGCTCAGCGTACGAAACCCACGCTCCTCGGCTTGCCACTTCTCACGTAACGTTGCCGCTGACGAAGCCTCAGGCAGCAAGGCCAGCGCAGCAAACACCAACGTTGCGCCGACGATGTGCGCATGAATTTTCACCAGCAACCTCGGCAGCGTGACATCGGTATGAGCACTTCGTGCATTCTCCGGGCCAGCCCAAAAGGACACATTTTCTGGTGAGACCACGTCAGCTCAGCCACGTGGCGACCGCGTGACCATCTAAAATCATCGCTGTCGCAAACATCCAAAAACTGGCTCTGTCTCGCAATGTCGGCTACGGCTGAGCGCAAAATTCACATCTGCAAGGTGTTTGTATCATGCAGAGCCAATCATAGCCACTCGATGCAGGGGCTGCCTTGACAAGAGATTTTGGCCAAAATCAGGTTATGACCACCAAAGACTTCGGATCAACTACGAGGCCGCAGCTTGCACGGTTGACCCTCTCGCCCGCGGTTCTGAGCCCGTGAGGGGGGCAGCGCTCAAACGCGTTCAACGGCGGGGGCAAGCATTTCTTGAGTCGCTCGCGGTGGCATCGGATCACAAAGTCCTTTGGCTGGCTTCCATCTCTGCCGCATTATTTTTGCATGTCGCATTTATGATATGTTTTATTGCAGTATCCATCCCGGAAGATGACGATTCAACGGCAGTCAAAAGTCATGAAATTAGTCTAGAGTTTGATGTCGTATCAGACGAAGCGTCTGAAGCAATCAATTCTTCGCAATCCGATGACGGAAATACAGACAAAAATGTCGATAGCAGCCCAGTTAAATCGCCTGTTATAGCTTCGTCTGAAGCAAAATATCCAGTCGAAGCAAAATCTAAAGAGGTCGAGCCAGACGCTCAGTCGGATGGGTTAGGGCTGGACTCGGGGAAAGACGCGCCTCCGCGAGAGGGGTTTCATTATCAAGACTCAAAGACTCCTGCTCAGGCTGCGGGAGATACAACCGCCTCAGACGCACAAGCCCAGAATGCGCAACAGACGGAGCAGCGCATAAGGAAGACCTGGGAAAAGCAGCTTGTTGTCCACCTTGCGCGCTACCGTAGTTACCCGACCATAGCAGCCAATCAGAACGCGCAGGTCACGCTTAGCTTTGTTCTAGACCAAAGTGGTCATGTCGTGAGTGCTACGGTCGTCAAGAGTTCCGGAGACGCAGCTATCGACCAAGCGGCGCTGACTATGATGCAACGGGCCGATCCAGTCCCAGCCCCGCCAGCTTCTGTCGCGTCTAAAGGCCTAAGCTTTAGCTTACCTA
>NZ_VRUW01000017.1:0-66944 GCF_008039475.1 Methylobacterium sp. WL12
ATATTATATTTATATTTTTATTTCTTTGATTTGCAGTATTATTCAAAATCTGATGCTTTAGGCCAAGACCCAAGCAGCATCATGGGCGCGTTTCTTGATAAAAGGCTGTACAATTTGTTCAATGGTCCTGTCGAGGACGTCGGCACCGTTGCAAGTAAAGTTTCAGCCGCATGCTGGACAACTGTCGTCATGCTGCCTGCCCTGTATCATTTTTACTCAGGTCAGAACGACTGGATACTGCATGCGCTCGGGTATGTAGGTTTGACCTTCCTGCTTGGGCCAGCCGCTATAAAAGACGCGTCGGCTCTACGGCCAAAAGACAAGGCTGTTAGCTTTAGCAGCAAGGTCGGCCGATGGCTGTTTCGGAAGGTTTTTTATGGAGCGTCTGATAAAATTAATGTAATCACAAAGATTGCAGTAATTAGCTTTCTCCTTTGGACAAGTCGAAAGCTATTCGGATGGCCTAGTGAAATTACGTCCTACATCCCGCACGCGCCCTGGTTTCCCGAGCAGATCGGACATGAACGTTCGAACATCATATCTGACGCGGTTTGGATCGTGATGTTTTTCATACTTGCAATCAAGACGATCACCTCGCCCGGCCACATGAGCGCGGCCTGGGGCCCAAATCCAACCCGAAAGACCTCGGACGTGGAGGGGGTCTACTATCTTTTTTCCAGGGGGCTCGTTGCGATCCTGACGATCCATTTTATCGCGTCGTACACCGCGTTTATCGGTGCTGATGCCAAGGGATTTAGCCTTGCGGCATTATTTTCGATTTTGGTGAGCAGGCATTAGAGGGTCCTCCGCCGGGTGGACTAACGGCTGTTAAGGTCACGTTGGTTTCCCGAAGTTGCTAGTGCAAGCTCTCTGCGAGCAAGAAGCTGAACGCCTGAGGCGGATCGTAGACGGTCTTAAAGGCCTCGGCTTCGTGGCCGACAACAAGGACATGATAAGGATGCGGCAGTGCCAACACGCATTTATGTTCTACCGGACAAGCCGCGCCGGCGCTTTTACCAAAGTCTGCTTTAAGATAACACTCGCTCAAGAGCAGACGGCCTGCCTCCCACCCATCGCGGACGTTCGTGGTGGGTTCCATCCGTCAGGTTTTCACCACCAGCTCATTTCCGAGCAGGCGGACCGGGTTGGCAGGCCCGGATCAGCGCGATCCTTCTCGATGCGATCGAACGCGAAAGACCCGCCGGCTGATCGCAGCCGACGGGATGGGGCGACGACCCACGCGTTTCAGCCGCCCAGAATCGTGCCCACGCTCAAGCCGCCGTCCTGGGCGAACTCCGCCGCGGAGAGCTTCTTGCCGCCCTCCGGCTTCACCTTGAAGATCTCGATCTGGCCGCCCTGCGCGGTGACGCGGATCGACTCGTCGCCGACCGCGATCACCTCGCCGACCTTGCCCTTCACGCCGCCGAGCGCCCGCACCGGGTGCAGCCGCGCGTCGAAGATCTGCAGCTTGGCGCCGTTCATCGTTGTCCAGGCGCCGGGGGCGGGGTTGGCGGCGCGGATCAGGTCGTAGATCTGGTTGGCGTGGGCGGCCCAGTTGATCGCCGCCTCGCGGGCGCGGAACCAGCCCTCGTAGCTCGCCGCGTCCTCGTCCTGGTCGACCTCCATGTGCCGGCCGGCGACGACGAGGTCGGCCGCCTCCAGCATCGCCGCGACGCCCATCGGGAACAGGCTCTTGAAGTAGACGTCGCCCAGCGTGTCGTCGGGGCCGATGTCGCAGGTCTTCTGCAAAATGACCGGGCCCTCGTCGAGGCCGTCGGTCGGGCGGAAGATCGTCAGCCCGGTCCGGGTGTCGCCCTTGGCGATCGGCCAGTTGATCGAGGACGGCCCGCGATACCGCGGCAGCAACGAGGGGTGGTACTGGATCGTGCCGTGCTTCGGGATCGTGACGAAGTCCTGCGGCGCGAACTGCAGCACGTAGGCCATCACGCCGATGTCGGCGTCGAGCCCGCGCATGGCGGCCTCCGCCTCGGCGCTCTTCAGGCTCGGGAACTGGAACACCTGCAGCCCCTGCTCGAGGGCGGCGGTCTTCAGCACGTCGGGCTTGGCGCCCTCCTTCTCGGGGGCGCAGAACACGCCGGCCACCGTGTCGCCGCGCTTCAGGAAGGCCTCCAGCACCGCCTTGCCGAAATCCTGCTGACCGATGAAGGCGATGCGCATGGAAGCCTCGTTGTCGTCGCGATGGGACGGTCCGCCCCGGACTCTGCTCGACCGCCGATCCTGCCCACCACCTCGTCCCGAGGCGCTTTCGCGAGGCGGCAAGCCCCCAAGGAGGGCTCCGGTCGTCGCGCGCCCGCCGGAGGGCACCGTCGAGGTCCGCTGTCGCGGGCCCCTCGGGATGTCGGTGTCAGTGGTTGGGCAAATGCCGGTCCGTGTAGATGGATCGATAGAAGTGCAGGAACGAATCCGCCGTTTTTCGGCGACCGCCTACTCCGCCGCGATCTTCTCGATGCGGCCGACCGCGCCTGAATTCGCGATCTCGTCCACCTCGGCGTCGGTGTACTTGAGGACGCTGCGGAGGATCTCGTCGGTGTGCTCGCCGAGCAGCGGCGAGCGGGTCACCTCGCTCGGGCTCGCCGAGAGCTTGATCGGGTTTCCGACGGTCAGGTAGGTGCCGCGCGTGGGATGCTCGACCTCGACGATCGTGCCGGTCTTGCGCAGGGACTCGTCGGCGGCGATCTCCTTCATCGACAGGATCGGGCCGCAGGGGATGTCGTACGCGTTGAGGATGTCCATCGCCTCGAACTTGTCGTGCTTCATCGTCCAGGCTTCGATGCGCGTGAAGATCTCGTTCAGGTGCGGCAGGCGCGCCTTGGGCGTGGCGTAGCCCGGATCGGTCTTCCAGTCCGGCTCTCCGATGATGTCGCAGATCGGCGCCCAGACCGCGGCCTGGGTGATGAAGTACAGGTACGCGTTGGGATCGTGCTCCCAGCCCTTGCACTTGAGGATGCGGCCGGGCTGGCCGCCGCCGGAATCGTTGCCGGCGCGCGGGGTCGAGTCGCCGAACGGGATGCCCTCGCCGAACTGGCTGTACTCGGTGAGCGGGCCGTGATCGAGGCGCTGCTGGTCGCGCAGCTTCACCCGGCAGAGGTTGAGCACGCTGTCCTGCATGGCGCAGTCGACCTTCTGGCCCAGCCCGGTGACGGTGCGGTGGAACAGGGCGGTGACGATGCCGAGCGCGAGATGCAGGCCGGTGCCGGAATCGCCGATCTGCGCGCCGGTCACCATCGGGATGCCGTCGCGGAAGCCGGTGGTGGAGGCCGAGCCGCCGGCGCACTGGGCGACGTTCTCGTAGACCTTGCAATCCTCGTAGCGGCCGGGACCGAAGCCCTTCACCGAAGCCAGGATCATGCGCGGGTTGGCCTCGTGGATCTTCTCCCAGGTCAGGCCCATGCGGGCGAGCGCGCCGGGGGCGAAGTTCTCGACGAGCACGTCGCACTCCTTCACCAGGCGCCAGAGCACGTCCTTGCCCTTGGCCGTCTTCGAATCGAGGGTGATCGAACGCTTGTTGTGGTTCAGCATGGTGAAATACAAACTGTCCACATCAGGAACGTCCTGAAGCTGCGCGCGCGTCGCGTCGCCGGCGCCGGGACGCTCGACCTTGATCACGTCGGCGCCGAACCACGCGAGCAACTGCGTGCAGGTCGGGCCGGACTGGACGTGGGTGAAGTCCAGGATTTTGACGCCTTCCAGGGCCTTGCTCATGGGTCTGTCTCTGATCGTTCCAGGTGGGTCGGGATACCGGCGATGCCGCTCGGCTTCGAAGGTGTCGGGCCGCGGTCCCGTCAGGCCTCATGCCTGCCGGGCGCGCTCGCCAATGGTCAAGTCAATAAAAGTCCGCCTTCGGCCAAGCCGCGCTTCTGGCTAGGGCCGGTGCGCGGCTCAGCGCGCGTCGCGGCCCGAAGGCACGCAGATGGGAAGCCCTGCGGCCCGAAAGGCAGGCAGCCCTGATGGCGCCCGAGGGGCATTGCGACGCTCCATCCCTGTTGCTTCGTCTAAGTCGGCCTTGTCGGCCGTTGCCCCGCAGGATGGCCGAAGTGACGATGGCATGCAATATGCCAAACGACGTGACCCACGGCGCGATGTTCGTCCGGCCCGATGTCTTCGGTTGCACGGTCTTCGCTCGTCCAACGACCGGCCTGATGTCTCACAACTGCAGAATGCCTCATCGAAAATTGATCAGATTTCGGAATCACGATCGAATATCGGCCTATTCCGCCATACGAATGCATGGCACCTTACGGTTTCTTGCGGAGCCGTGCGATGAACGTTCCCGCCGCCTTGGCCGTCCAGTCGATTCCCTTCGCATGGCTCGTGCTGTCGATGCGTCGCGACAACGCCGACCTGTTCGCGATCCTCTACATCGCCGGCCTCGGGCTTCTCCTGTCGCTGATCGTTTGGCTCGGCGATCAGCTCATCTTCGATCAGGTGATGTCGGCGGTCGGTGACTTCGACTGACCGGGCGGACGTCACGCTTGGCCATTGCCGCCAAGCCGTAGGTTCCCGGTGCTGGCGACACCTTCCGCGTTCGCGCCCCTTGGCAGCGACGGAATACGGGTTCATCCTCCCGATCAAACGGCGCTCGGCAAACAAGCGCAGACCGACGGAGGTACGCCCATGCTTTCGAGTTCCCGCCTGATCAAGTCATCCTGGATCGCCGTCGAGGTCACGCAGGAGCGTGCCGAGCGGGTGCTGGTCGTCGAGACCTACATCGCGGTGAGCCCGCTCGAGCGCAACTACGAGGCATCGCAGTACGAGAAGGTCGTCGATTGCGTCCGCCACGTGCTCGCGGCGCACCCGGAGATCGACCGGGCCTCGATCCTGAGCATGCATCGTGGCTCGGGCTGCGCCAGCCTGTTCCGGGCTTCGGCCGAGGCGGCTTGAGCCTCGGTCCCGTGCGAGGTCTGGCCGTGGTGCGATGAACGCGGCGGCCGGGTATGCGCTGCCGGACGACGGCGTCGTCGAGCGCGGGCCGTGGAATCCCGGTATCGAATCGACGCTGCCACGGCGCTTTCTCGCGCTGACCACCCTGTACCGGCCCGAGAACGTTGCGACGCCCCTGGCCGAGGCGGTCGAACTCGCCGCCTTCTC
Organism: Methylobacterium sp. WL12; assembly: GCF_008039475.1. NCBI lineage: Bacteria > Pseudomonadati > Pseudomonadota > Alphaproteobacteria > Hyphomicrobiales > Methylobacteriaceae > Methylobacterium > Methylobacterium sp. WL12. The sequence goes on from NZ_VRUW01000017.1 coordinate 5,110, forward strand.
CGGCCTGCCGATGCCGGAAATCGTCGCCTTCCGGCCCGAGCGCCTCGTCGTCCACGAGGTGCTGATCCGGGTGATGGCCGACCTCTCGGTCCCGGTCGGCGAGACCTATGGCGACCTTGGCGTCAACTTCCGTGCGATCGTCGCGCACATCCTCGCCGACGCGGTCGCACCGCACGCGGCGGCCGTCGCTGAGACTCTGAGCGCCGTTGCGGAGGCGGCGCGCACCCGCATCACGGCTGAGCTCGACGCGGCGTTCGCGCCGCCCGCTCCGGCGCCGGCAACGCCCAAAACCTGGCGCCACGTGCTGGGCCTAGCGCCGCGGCCGGAGCCGCCGCCCGTTGACGGGCGGTCTCCTGAAGAGCGTGTGCTGGCCAACTGCGCCGATTGGTGCGTCCGCGCCGGGCAGGGCGAGGATGCCCTCGAGCAGGTGGCGAGCGCGGCGCTTCACAGGGTTGTGTCGGGGATCGTCCGGCACCGGGGCAAGCTCATCGGGGATCGCAGCTTGCTCGCGAGCCTTGCTACCACGCTCGTGGCCAATGACGAGGGCAGCCGCCGCATCGGCTGCCTGATCGAGCCGTGGTTCGCCGAGGCCGTGGCGCGCGAAGGCTACGTTCCGGTCCGCGCGCAGGCGGCGCCGATCGTGATGAACGTCAAGGGCGCCTCGGCCTCGGGCAAGAGCACAATGCGCCCGCTGCAGCGCGCTCTGGCCCGCCGGCTCGGCGAATCCTGGTCGGACTTCGCGGTGATCACCCCCGACATCTGGCGCAAGTTCCTGCTCGACTACGACTCGATCGGCGACGCGATCGGCTATGCCGGCACGCTCACCGGGCACGAGGTCGAGATCGTCGATCGCAAGCTCGATCGCTACATGGCGCGCAAGGCCCGCGAGGGGCGGATGTCGCATCTGCTGATCGACCGGTTCCGGTTCGACAGCTTCAACGCCGATTCCCGTACGCAGGACGGTAGCCAGTTGCTGACCCGCTTCGGGCACCGCGTCTTCATGTTGTTCATGATCACGCCGCCTGACGCGACGGTCGAACGCGCCTGGATCCGCGGACGGATCTTCGGTCGCTACAAGGCGGTGGACGACCTCCTCGCCCACAACGTCGAGGCCTTCACCGGAATGCCGGAGCTGTTCTTCACCTGGGCGGCCAAGGCCGACAAGCAGGTGTATTACGAGTTCCTCGACAACAGCGTGCCGCTTGGCGAACGCCCGCGCACCGTCGCCTTCGGCGAGAACGGCAACCTGACCGTCCTCAACGCCGGCTACCTGATCGACATCGCCCGCTACACCAAGATTAACATCGACGCGCTCTCACCGGCGGAGGTCTACCCGGACGCCGCCGCCCTGGCGCCGGAACGGAACACCGGCTTCCTGCGCCAATGCGCCCGGCGCCTCCGCTCGGTCCGCTTCGCGGAAGCCGGCTCCGGCCTGGTCTACGCCTGCTTCGAGACTGGGCGCCTCACCTGCCTCGACCGCGCGGCGTTCGCGCGCGCCTGCGCCGACCCCGAGACCCGCGTGGCGCTCGCCGCCTTTGGGGCCGACAATCCGGAGGGGACTCCGTGCGCTGAAGCGCCTACGGAAATCCTGTCGCAGGCGCGCACCGAGACGCTGGGCGCCTGGGTCGACCCCAAGCGGGCGTCGCCGCCGGCCTGATTTGAGGCGACCAGGCGCCCGCGAGGTGTCACCGATTGAACACAGCCTGGCAGCTTATGCACCGGCAAGTTGCGTCGCGGGCACCATCCTGTCTGGGCATGCAGAGCGCACGAAACCGCCCACGCCCCTGTGCATCGTCATCCCGCGTGACCGTGCACGTCGAGATAGCCTGGAACCTTTCGAAGTTACTCTGGAACGCTTCCACAAGATAGAAATTGTGCTGGGGCGAGAACTTAACGATAAGCCGATCACGCCGCCGTGATGCGCAAGTGCATGTCGCGGGTCTTCGTCGTTACGTGTCGCGTCTGGGATCAACTAGATGATTCATTACTGCCCGTGCGCCGCAGGGCCAGCTTCCGTGCGCCCGTTCCGCACCGTACTGGGGCTGGCTCTACTATCCACGACCTGCGCGATCCTGTCGCCGTCGGCCGCCTCGGCGCAGACCGCGCCGACGACCGACATCGAGCTCGGCGAGCTCAGCGTCACCGGCGAGGGCGCCGGCCGCAGCCTCGGCGGCACGCTCTACGGATCGGGCGGTGCGTCCGGTGCGGTCCCCGGTTACGTCGCCAGCCGCAGCACCGTCGCCACCAAGACCGATACGCCGATCATCGAGACCGCGCAGTCGATCTCGGTGATCGGGCGCAAGCAGATCGAGGACCAGAACGCGCTCACCGTGAACCAGGCCCTACGCTACACGCCCGGCGTCACCACCGAGCAGCGCGGCGGCGCCGGCTCGACCCGGTTGGAGCAGTTCCTGATCCGTGGGTTCAACGCGCCGATCTTCCTCGACGGCATGGCACTCATCGCCGGCCGCGACGCCAACGCCACCATCGACCCCTATCGGCTGGAGCGGGTCGACGTGATCAAGGGGCCGGCCTCGGTGCTGTACGGGCAGTCGGGGCCTGGCGGCATCGTCAACCTGGTCTCGAAGATCCCGCAATTCGTCCGGCACGGCGAAGTCTTCGTCCAGGGCGGCGGCTTCAACGAGGTCCGCGGCGGCGTCGACGTGGGCGGGCCGATCCAGTCCGAGGTGCCGTGGCTCGCCGATCAGTTCGCCTACCGCATCGTCGGTTCCGGCTGGAACGGCGACGGCCCGGTGGACACGACGCGGGTCGAGCGCGCCTTCGTCAATCCGAGCGTGACTTGGCGGGCCTCGACCGACACGCAGCTCACGATCATCGGCAACTACCAGCGCGACCCGTTCTCTGGCTTCTACGGTGGCTTCCCGGCGGTCGGCACGGTGTTCCCGCGTGACTTCGGCAACGGCGTGATCGGGCGCCTGCCGGTCAACTTCTACGACGGCGACAAAAGCGTCGAGCGCTCGGACCGGACCCAGGCCTCGATCGAATACCTGTTCGACCACCGCTTCAACGAGAACCTGCGCTTCCACTCGGCCGGACGCTACCTGCGTACGCAGGGCGATTATCGCAGCGTCTACAGCGCGTTCAACCCGCGAAACGGCCCGTTCGCCAGCGGCCCGCTGCTGCCGCGCGCAGTGATCGGCAACGTCGTCGCGGCCGAGGCCTACACGTTGGATTCGAACGTCGTGGCCAACTTCGACACCGGTCCGATCGCCCACACGGCGCTGCTCGGCGTGGACCACCGCACCTTCAGCACGCGCACCAGCGGGACGCCGTTTCCGAACGCGCCCGACCTGAACGTGCTCGCGCCGAACTACGCGATGAACATCCCGTTCCCGGCCTTCACCACCACCTCGCGCATCGACGCGCAGCAGACCGGCGTCTACTTCCAGGACCAGATGAAGGTCGACGGCCTGATCCTGACCCTCGGCGGACGCTACGATGTCGCCCGCCAGTCCGGGCCGACCCGCAGCTTCACCGCCACCGGCAGCACGCTGACGCTGCAGGACGCGCCCTCCGACGCCTTCACCGGCCGGGCGAGCCTGCTCTACCTGTTCCCTTCGGGCGTCGCGCCCTACGTGTCCTACAGCCAGGCCTTCGAGCCGATCGTCGCCGGCCGAGTGTTCGACACGGCCTTCGGCACGGTCGGGCGCATCCCCGACCCGCAGCTGAGCGACCAGTACGAGGCCGGCATCAAGTACCAGCCGCCGGGTACCGACATCCTGCTCACCGCATCGGTCTTCGACATCCGCCAGTCGAACCGGACCACCGCCGACACGACGCTCGGCCGCCCCACCGGCTTCGTGCTGCAGACCGGCGAGGTCGGCGTGCAGGGGGTCGAGTTCGAGGCGCGGGCGAACCTCACCGAGGGCATCACCTTGATCGGCGGCTTCTCGCTCCTCGACATCCGCAACGTCCGGGACGACGGCCGGACCGCCAACGACCTCACCGGGCAGACGGTCCCGCTCCAGGGCCGGCGGCCGGTGTTGGTTCCGGATACCACCGCCTCGCTGCTCGCGACCTACCGATTCCTCGACGGGCCGTTGCTCGGCCTGGAATTCGGCGGCGGCGTCCGCTACCTCGGCACCTCCTGGGGCGACGCGGCCAACACCTTCAAGGTGCCCGAAAGCGTGCTCGTCGACGCCACGGCCTCCTACGACCTGCGCAACCTCGACCCGACGCTGGCCGGCTTCTCCGTGCAGGTGAACGCCACCAACCTCCTCGACGAGACCTACGTCAGCGGCTGCAACGGCTACACCAGTTGCTATTACGGGCTGCCGCGCACGGTCTACGCCACGCTGCGTTACCGCTGGTAGGGCGCGAGACCATGCGAACCGGCTTCCGGCAATCGATGGCGTGGCTGCACGCGTGGTCCGGCCTCGTGGTCGGCTGGGTGCTGTTCGCCGTCTTCGTCACCGGCACCGCGAGCTACTACCGCTCGGAGATCTCGCAATGGATGCGGCCGGAGCTGAAGGCCGCGGCTCCGATGAGTCCGGCCGCCCTCGGCCACGCCGCCGACCTCGCCCGCCTCCATCTCGACACCCATGCGAAGGGCGCGCGCAGCTGGTTCATCACCCTGCCGAGCCCCGACCGGCCGACCCTCGACCTGTTCTGGCGTCGCAAGCCCGGCACGCCGCCGGGCCAGGCGACGCTCGATCCCGCGACCGGCGCGCCAGCCTCGGTCCGCGATACGCGCGGCGGCGACTTCCTCTACCGCTTCCACTTCGAGCTGAGCATGGCGCCCCTGTGGGGTCGCTGGGTTGTTGGCATCTGCGCGATGATCATGCTCGTCGTACTGGTCTCCGGAATCGTCACGCACCGGCGGATCTTCGCCGACCTGTTCACCTTCCGGCGTCACGCCAAGTCGGCGCAGCGCGGCTGGCTCGATGCGCATAACGTCACCGGCGTGCTGGCGCTGCCTTTCCACCTTATGATCACCTACACCGGCATCGTCACGCTCTGCGTGATGTACATGCCCTGGGGCGTCACAACCGCCTATCACGGCGACGCCCAGGCCTTCTACGCGGAATCCGGCCAGATCACCGCTACGCGGCCCCCCGCCGGACGGCCGACGCCGCTGGCACCCCTCGGGCCAATGGTCGAGCGCGCGCTGGCGATGAACGCCGAGCCGCTGGAGCGGATCACGGTGCAGAACCCGGGCGACGCCAACGCCGTAGTCGTCGCAGTGTTCGAGGAGCCGCACGGCCTGATGCACCGGCACCCGCAGGTGGCGTTCGACGGCACAACCGGCGCGGTGATCGAGACTCTGGGGCCGATGCGTCCGGCGGCGGGCGCCTTCACCACGATGGTCGGCCTGCACGAAGCGCATTTCGCAGGGCCGGCCCTGCGGGTGCTGTTCTTCCTCAGCGGCGTCATGGGCGCGACCATGGTGGCGACCGGACTGATCCTGTGGACCGTGGCGCGGGTACCGAAGCCCGGCAGCGGGGCGAGGGCGCATCTCGGCCTGCGGCTGGTCCAGGCACTCAACGTCTGCACGATCGCCGGCCTGCCGATCGCCATCGCCTGCTACTTCCTGGCGAACCGTCTGCTGCCGCTCGGCATCGCCGAGCGCAAGGAGACGGAGGTGACGGCCTTCTTCGCCGCCTGGGTCGTCGCCGCCCTGGTGCCTCTGGTTCTAACGCCGCGCGCCGGCTGGACGGCGATGCTCGCGACCGCGGCGGCCCTGCTCGCTGCGGTGCCGGTCGTCGGCGGGCTCACCACCGGTCGTCACCTCGTCGCGAGCCTACGCGCGGGCGACGCGGCGTTCTACGGGTTCGACCTAGCGCTGCTCGGGCTCGGCGCCGCCTTCGCCTTCGCCGCCTACAAGGCCGCCGGGCTCAACCGCCGCACTGTCGTCGAGCGGCCGCGGCCCAGGGCGGTCGCCGCGGCACAGCCCTGATCGAAGGGTCGGAAGACGGCGCTACTGCAGCGCCAGGGGCATCGGGTCGACGCCGACCGAGGGGATGCCGCGCCGGTCGAGCGAGGCGCGCAAGGCCTCGGTCAGCGTGGCGCCGCCGGTGAAGGCGCCGAGCACTGGGCCCTCGTCGGAGCGCGCGTCGCGCGGGGTGCTACCGAGCAGCTGCGTCACCCGGCGGGCGATGGCCGGGGCCGGGTCGATCCAGGTGACGGGCCAGGGCGCGAGCCGCTCGAAGCGCGGGCGCAGCAGCGGATAATGCGTGCAGGCGAGGCAGACGACATCGGTCCGGCGGCCGTCCTCGGCGGTGACGAAGCACGGCGCGATCTCGGCGGCGATCGCCGCGTCGTCCACCGGCGTGCCGGCGAGCTCCGCCTCGGCGTAGTTGGCCAGATGGTGCGAGCCGACCGACGTAACCGAGCAGGCGGCGGCGTAGGTCGCGATCAGGTCGCGGGTGTAGGAGCGGGCGACGGTGCCGGGCGTCGCCAGCAGCGTGACGAGGCGCGAGCGGCTTGTCTCGGCCGCCGGCTTGATCGGCGGCACCACGCCGACGAAGGGCGTCGGGAAGCGCTGGCGCAGGGCCGGCAGCACCAGCGTCGAGGCGGTGTTGCACGCGATGACTACGAGGTCCGGTCGGTGCGTCGCGATCAGGCGTGCCATCACGTCGAGCACGCGCTGGACCAGGACCGGCTCCGACAGGCGGCCGTAGGGGAAGGCGGCGTCGTCGGCGGCGTAGACGTATCGCGCGTCGGGACGGGCGCGGCGCACCTGCTCCAGCACCGTCAACCCGCCGAGGCCGGAATCGAACACAAGGATGGTGGGCTCGGGCGCCCCGCGCAGGACGGCGGCCGACAGGCTCGCTCCGGCCATCAGATCGATCCGCATCAGAACGCGTACCCCAGCATCAGAGCCTCGCAGTCTTGGGCGAGAGGGTTAAGGCCACCTCACTGCGGCTGCAAAAAGGCTATCGATTTCGCTGGGGCTGGCTTGTTGTCCCGTAATCCACCGCTCCGGCGCGATCGCAGACTGAATCGTCGCGCTGCCGTTGTCTGCGAGACCTTCGACCATATCTCCACCGTCCATGACCGCCGGTCGAACGGACGACGGGGAGAACAGACCATGGCTGCGACAGCCGCACTTCGCGACCCGGCCTTCCCGGCTCAAGCCTTCCCGCCGCCGCCCGTCTCCGCCCGCCCGGTGGACCGGGACGCCTGGATCGCCGCCTTCCGCTTCGTTCGCGCCGAGACCGAGCGCCGCGCCGCGCCGCTGTCACCGGAGGACCAGCAGGTCCAGTCCATGGCCGACGCCAGCCCGACCAAGTGGCACCGCGCACACACGACGTGGTTCTTCGAGCAGTTCCTGCTGCGCGAGCATCTGCCCGGCTACCAGATCCACGACGAGCGGCTGCACTATCTGTTCAATTCCTACTACGTCGCCGCCGGCCCGCGTCAGCCGCGGATCATGCGGGGGCTGATCACGCGGCCGACCACCGAGGAGATCGCCGCTTACCGCGCCCACATCGATCGGGCGGTCGAGACCCTGCTGGCGCAGGCCGCCCCCGGCGCGCTGGAGAAGGTGCTGCCGATCCTCGAGATCGGCTTGTTCCACGAGCAGCAGCACCAGGAACTCTTGATCACGGACATCCTGCACGCCTTCGCTCAGAACCCGCTGCACCCGGTCTACGATCCCGCGTGGCGCTTCCCGCAGGCGACGAGCAGCCCGGGCGCAATCGAGCTCGCGCACGGCATCCATCAAGTTGGACACGCAGGCGATGGGTTCTCGTTCGACAACGAGCATCCGCGCCACGACAGCCTGATTTTGCCGACGTCGATCGATCGGGGGTTGGTCACGAACGCGGAATGGCTGCGGTTCATGGCCGATGGCAGCTATACCCGCTCCGAGCTCTGGCTGTCCGACGGCTGGCTCGCGGCCCAGGCGGAAGGCTGGGAGGCACCGGGCTACTGGCAGCCGGGCGAGCAGGGCTGGACTTGCATGACCCTCGCCGGCCGCCGCCCGATCGATCCGGCGCAGCCCGTGACCCATGTCAGCTACTACGAAGCGGACGCCTACGCCCGCTGGGCTGGCCGCGATTTGCCGACCGAGTTCGAGTGGGAGGTCGCCGCCGCCGAGGGCGGGCTCGACGACGCGTTCGGCCTGGTCTGGCAGTGGACGCGCAGCGCCTACACCGCCTACCCGGGCTATCGCCCGCTGCCGGGTGCGCTTGGCGAGTACAACGGCAAGTTCATGTTGAACCAAATCGTCCTGCGCGGCTCGTCGGTGGCGACGCCGGAGGGACATGCCCGCCGGCCGTACCGCAACTTCTTCTATCCCCATCAGCGCTGGCAGTTCACGGGCCTGCGCCTCGCGCAGTCCCGCGCCTGACGAACGTCTTCCGGAGCTATCACGCGTGACCATCAAGCCCGTTTTCGCGGACGCGACGCCGCTCGCGCGCCTACCCGACGATCAGGCGTTCCTCGCCGACGTGCTCGCGGGCTTCGTCAAGCCACAGAAGACGCTGCCGGCGAAGTACTTCTATGACGCCGCCGGGTCAGACCTGTTCGAGCAGATCACCTTGCTGCCGGAATACTACCCGACCCGGACGGAGCTTGGCATTCTCGACGCGCGCGGTGCCGAGATTTCTGCCGCCCTGCCGCGCGGCGCCGCCCTCGTAGAGTTTGGTAGCGGCTCGACCGTGAAGGTGCGCCGGCTTCTCCGCCACATGTCCGACCTCGCCGCCTACGTGCCCGTGGACGTTTCCGAGACGTTCCTGCGTAGCGAGGCGGCGGCGCTGCAGACGGACTATCCGAACCTGCGCATCGCGCCGATCGCTGCCGACTTCACGCAGCCCTTCGCCCTTCCTGCCGATCTCGGCGAGGCCCCGCGCGCCGGGTTCTTCCCCGGCTCGACCATCGGCAACTTCGAGCCCGCGGAGGCGGCTCGGCTCCTCCGCCAGTTCGGCGACGTGCTCGGCGCCGGCGCGACGCTCGTCGTCGGCGTGGACCTCGTGAAGGACGCAGCCGTACTGGAAGCGGCCTACGACGACGCGGCTGGCACCACCGCGGCGTTCAACCTCAACCTGCTGACTCGGATCGACCGGGAACTCTCCGGCACTTTCGACGCGTCAGCCTTCGGCCATCGGGCGGTGTTCAACCGCACGGCCTCGCGGATCGAGATGCACCTCGTCAGCCGTGCGAACCAGACCGTGACGGTGGCCGGACACGCCTTCGCCTTCGCCGAGGGCGAAACGATCCATACCGAGAACAGCTACAAGTACACGATCGACGGATTTCGCGATCTCGCCGAGCAGGCCGGCTGGGCGGCCATCACCGTGTGGACCGATCCCGAGGCGCTGTTCTCCGTCCACGCACTGCGCTTCGGGTAGGGCTTGATGAGATAAACCTTCGTGAGCAGGTCGCGTGAAGCGCATCGGGGGCCCCTCTCCCGCAGGGGAGAGGGGCTCCGGGCCTCGTGACCCGAACGTCTAAGTGCCGTTTGCGTCCGACTTCCTGCTCGAAACCCTCAGCCCAGCATCCGCAGGACGGCCTGCCCAGCGCGTTCGCCGTCCAACGTCGCGCCGCCGACCGTCATGGCTCCTCCTCCGGCATAGGCTTCACCGGCGAGGAAGATGCGCTCGCCGATGCCCGCCTGGAGAGCGGCCCGGGCGTCGGCATGACCAGGGCGGGCGATCGAGTAACTGCCGCGGGCATATGGGTCGGTCCACCAGCCGGCGAGCTTCCCGGCCGTCACCGCGCCGCGCGCCTGCGTACCGAGGATCGCCACCAAACGGTCCGTGACCTCGGCGACGGCGGCGGCCTCGCCGAGTTCGCACAAGGCGCGCGATCCGTCTCCGCCGATGTTGGCCACCGCGAGCGGCCTGTCGAACGGCGAGACCTCGAAGTAGATCGTCCGGTCCTGCTCGCCGCGCCGCGCCACCGAGACCGCATCGCCCAAGGCCTTCAGATCGATCCGGGCGGGGTCGAGCCGGAGGCCGACCTTGCTGTAGGCCCCCATGCCGAGGCCGCCGAGCGCATCCCGCGTCGGGGCAGGCAAATCCGGCGTGAAGTGGATCGCGCCCGACGCCAGCACGCCGACCGGAACGGTGAGGATCACGGCCGCGGCGTCGAGGATGCCGCCCGGTGTCGTCACCCGCACCCCGCCGCCCGACCAGTCGATGCCGGTCGCGGCCGTGCCGAGGGCGACCGGCATCATCGCGAAGCGGCGGCGCACGAGACTGCCGTAGCCGTCGAGCCAGAGGTCGGTGCCGGACCACAGGCGGTCATAATCGAGGAGCGAGACGCGATCGGGCTCCTCGCCGAGCGACAGCCGGGAGAGGCCCGCCGCCGCCTGAACCATGTCAGGGCCGGCGACGGCGGCGGCTTCGGCGAGCGACCGGTCGGGGCCCGCGACCGGCTTCAGCGCAGCGTCGAGACCGGAGAAGGCGGCACGGCGCCGGTTGCGCTCGCTATCCGTCGCAGGATGCCCATCGACGAACAGCGTCCGCGCCCAGCCTTCCTGGCCGGCGATGCGCACGCCGTCGCGTTCGGCGATGGCCCGCCACGGGTTGCACTCGGCCCAGTGCACGTACTCGGCGCCGGCATCGAAGGGGCAGTCCGGCCCGAGCCCGATCTCGGTGTAGGCGCGTCCTCCGATGCGGTTGCGCGCCTCGATGACGGTGAAGGCTCGGCCGGCCTGGCGCAGGATGTCGGCGGCGGCGAGCCCGGCCGCGCCTGCGCCGACGACGACCACCGGCCCGTCGCGCCGGGCCGCCTTCGCGGCGGGAGCCGCGAGGAGGGCGCCGATCAGCGCGGCGCGGCGGGTGAGGGGCATGAACGCTCCGTTCGCGCGAGAGGATGCGGCGACCGGAGCGGCGCGATCAGGCGCGCTTCTCCATCATCGCCTTCACCTGCATGAGCTGGTCCCAGACCTGGCCGGGCGAGGTCCCCATGAACTCGAAGCCGGCGTTGATGCCCCAGTAGATCCCGAGGCAGATCAGCGGCACGAGCACCCAGGCCAGGATCTCCTCGCCGCGGCGACGGCGGGTGCGCCGCCGCCGCCGCTCCTCACGGCGGGTGAGGGGCTTCGGTCGTGCCGCCGCCAGCGTGGGTTGCTCGACGGGCAGGAGGGGGCCCTCATGCAGTTCGCTCATTGTCACGCCCCCTCGGTCCTTCGCGGCGGCGTACGGTCGCCGCGTCCATGTCGTGGTTGTCCACGATCCTGAAAGCCGCAATCGCCGTCATGCGCAAGGCCCCGAAGCGCTGGGAGCGCTTCAGGGCCTGCCGAAACGGCGTTTCGTCCGTTCGTCGTCAGGCCCGGACGAGGGGCACCTTCGGCACCGTGCGGACGCCACCGCCGCCGGAATTGCCGCCCTTGTCGTCCTTGGGCGTCTTCTTGCGTGCGGCGGCCCGGGGCTTGGCCCGCTTGTGCTTCTTGACGGCGTTGGTCACGTCGGCCTCGGGCTTCGGCACCACAGGGCCGGCCGGGAACTCGAAGCCCAGCGTCTCCTTGCCGCCGGCCTTCGCCTCGGCATCCTCGGGCTTGCGCACAATGACGCGGACCGCGCCGCCGTTCTTCAGCTTGCCGAACAGCACCTCGTCGGCGAGCTGCGTCTTGATGCTCGACTGGATCAGCCGCGCCATCGGGCGGGCGCCCATCGCGTCGTCATAGCCGTGCTCGACCAGCCAAGCACGCGCCTCGTCCGACAACTCGATCGTGACGTTGCGGTCGGCGAGCTGCGCCTCGAGCTGGAGCACGAACTTGTCGACGACCTTGGCCACGACCTCCTTCGGCAGGTGGCCGAAGGAGATGATCGCATCAAGCCGGTTACGGAATTCCGGCGCAAACAGCTTGTTGATCGCTTCGACGTCGTCGCCCGTGCGCTTGGCCTGGGTGAAGCCGTAGGCCGACTTCGCGAGGTCGGAGGCGCCCGCGTTCGTGGTCATGATGATGATCACGTTACGGAAATCGACCTGCTTGCCGTTGTGGTCGGTGAGCTTGCCGTGATCCATGACCTGCAACAGGATGTTGAACAGGTCCGGGTGCGCCTTCTCGATCTCGTCGAGCAGCAGCACGCAATGCGGGTGCTGGTCGATGCCGTCGGTGAGCAGTCCGCCCTGATCGAAGCCGACATAGCCGGGTGGGGCGCCGATCAGCCGCGAGACGGTGTGGCGCTCCATGTATTCCGACATGTCGAACCGGAGCATCTCGACGCCGAGCGACGATGCCAGCTGCTTGGCGGCCTCGGTCTTGCCGACGCCGGTCGGGCCGGCGAACAGGTAGGAGCCGATCGGCTTGTCAGGATCGCGCAGGCCCGCGCGGGCCAATTTGATCGCCGAGGTCAGCGCCTCGATGGCGTTGGGCTGGCCGTAGACCACCCGCTTCAGGTTCTCGGTCAAATGCTGGAGCACCACCGCGTCGTCCTTCGACACGGTCTTGGGCGGGATGCGTGCCATCGTGGCGATCGTCGCCTCGATCTCCTTGATGCCGATCACGCGCTTCCGGCGCGCCTCCGGCACCAGCATCTGCGAGGCGCCGGTCTCGTCGATCACGTCGATCGCCTTGTCGGGCAGCTTGCGGTCGTTGATGTAGCGCGCCGACAGCTCGACCGCGGCCTTCACGGCCTCGGTGGTGAACTTGAGCTTGTGGAACTCCTCGTAATACGGGCGGAGTCCCTTCACGATCTCGATCGCGTCCGGGATCGACGGCTCGGCGACGTCGATCTTCTGGAACCGCCGCACCAGGGCGCGGTCCTTCTCGAAGTACTGGCGGTATTCCTTGTAGGTGGTCGAGCCGATGCAACGCAGCGTGCCGGCGGCGAGTGCGGGCTTCAGGAGGTTCGAGGCGTCCATCGCCCCGCCGGAGGTGGCGCCGGCGCCGATCACCGTGTGGATCTCGTCAATGAAGAGCACCGCGTTCGGGTGCGCCTCGATCTCCTTCATCACCTGCTTGAGACGCTCCTCGAAATCGCCACGGTAGCGGGTGCCGGCGAGCAGCGTGCCCATGTCGAGCGAGAACACGGTGGCGTCGGCCAGGACCTCCGGCACCTCCTTCTGCACGATCTTGCGGGCGAGGCCTTCCGCGATCGCGGTCTTGCCGACACCGGGGTCGCCGACGAGGAGCGGGTTGTTCTTCTGGCGACGGCACAGCACCTGGATCGTGCGCTGGACCTCGCTCTCGCGACCGATCAGCGGGTCGACCTTGCCGTCGCGGGCCTTCTTGTTGAGATTGACGCAGTAGGCGTCGAGGGCGTCGCCCTTCTTCTTGGTGCGGTTCTCGCCGTCGTCGCTCGGGCGTTCGTTCGAGCCTTCCTCGTCCGCGCCGCGAACGGGCTTGGACTCCGACGCGCCGGGGCGCTTGGCGATGCCATGGCTGATGTAGTTGACCGCGTCGTAGCGGGTCATGTCCTGCTCCTGCAGGAAGTAGGCGGCATGGCTCTCGCGCTCGGCGAAGATCGCGACGAGCACGTTGGCCCCGGTCACCTCCTCGCGGCCTGACGACTGCACGTGGATCACCGCGCGCTGGATCACGCGCTGGAAGCCGGCCGTGGGCTTGGCGTCCTGGCGGCCGTCGCCGGTGAGGTTGGAGAGCTCGGTGTCGACGTACTCGACGAGGCTGCGCTTCAGCGTGTCGATCTCGACGTTGCAGGCCCGCATGACTGCGGCCGCGTCCTGGTCGTCGACCAGCGCCAGAAGCAGGTGCTCCAGCGTGGCGTATTCGTGCCGGCGCTCGCCGGCGAGCGCGAGGGCGCGGTGAAGAGCTTGTTCAAGGCTGCGTGAGAAGCTGGGCAATGCTCGAGCCTTTGTGCTGCGTGAGCCTACTTTTTTTCCATAACACACTGCAGAGGATGTTGGTGTTTGCGCGCAAAGTCCATGACCTGCGTCACCTTGGTCTCGGCGACCTCGTAGGTGAACACCCCGCATTCTCCGGCGCCGTTCTGATGCACGTGCATCATGATCTGGTAGGCGTCTTCCTGAGTCTTGTTGAAGAACCGCTCGACCACGAGCACGACGAATTCCATCGGCGTGTAGTCGTCGTTGAGCAGCAGCACCCGATACAGGCTCGGTCGCTTGGTCTTCGGCTTGGTACGCGTGATGATCGCGGTGTTCGAGCGATCGTCCCCGCCCGGCGATCCGGGGTCGGACGCGACCGCGGCGGATCGCGCCGCCGCGAGGGAGGGCCGGATTACACGCGTATGGGGATGAGCGGTGCCCCGCATCGGGACGTCTGTCATCGTGATCGAACCGGCTCCTTCATGCCGGCCGTCGCTCGTCGCATCGCTGCGACGGGTCCGGCCGCGTCGAGCCAATCTAGAGGGCGGGATTCGGTTTCGCCAGTCGTCTGCGCGCAACTGTCCGGGAGCGGCCCGCCGCCCCGGCCTCCGAGTCAGGCGGCCTTCGGCTCCGTCGCCGCCGTTACGGACCTGCCCGTCGCCGCGGCGAAGGGGTTTGCGAAGGGTTTCGCGAACGGGCCCGCCATGTCCGTCGCCAGGGTCGCGTAGAGGTCGCGGAAGGTCCCGGCGCGCGCCATCCAGAGTTCGCCCGCGGCCTTCACGAAGTCGCCCTGAATCGCTATCACCTTCACCGGGCTACCGGCCTTCACGACCTTCTCGGTGGTCGCGACGACCTCGGAGCTGACCTGCTTGAGATAGTCCATCCACTCGATCCCGATGGTCTGGCTCGTGCGGGCGGCGGCGCCGACGCTTCGGCTCAGCGCGGCGGCGCCGGCCTGGGTGCGCGCGAAACCCTGACGAGAGAGCTCACCGGCCGGGTTCGAAGCGAGGGTCATGGTGGGCCTCCTGCGACGCAGCGGGCTCGCCGCGCGACGGTGCAAGCAAGGATTCTCGGCCGAACAGGTCGACGCGGCAGACGATATTTGTGCGCCGCACCATCGAACGTCAATCCACGTTTGCACTGCGAAGTACACGTGCAAACTGCGGCGACTCCATTAACCGCGCCGTAACTGCATCACCGTAGCGTGTTTGACAGACGCGATCGGGCCACGCCTCGAGCGCGTCCCGAGCTGAATGGTGCGTTGCAAACCGGTCGCGGCCGGTCTGTCGAGGGCAATGAGTCGTGATGCGTAGCGTTTCCCGTCGCTCTCGAACCCTGCCCGCCCTGTCGGCCGCGCTCGCCGCCGCCGCGGTGCTGACCGCGATGGCCTCGCCCGCCGAGGCGCGCCGCCACGGTCGCCACGTCCGCCCGGGCGGCGGCTACAACCCGCCCTACGCCGCGATGGTGGTCGACGTGAAGTCTGGCCGCACGCTGCATGCGGTGAACGAGGACGCCCTCCGGCATCCGGCCTCGATCACCAAGGTCATGACCCTCTACATGCTGTTCGAGCAGATGGAGAAGGGGCGTTTCGCGCTCGATTCCGAGCTGACGATCTCGGCCCACGCCGCAGCGCAGGCGCCGTCCAAGCTCGGCCTGCGCCCCGGCCAGACCATCGCCGTCGAGGACGCCATCAAGGCGATCGTGACGAAGTCGGCCAACGACGTGGCCTGCGCCATCGGCGAGAACATCGCCGGGTCCGAGGAGCGCTTCGCCGAGCTGATGACCGCCAAGGCCCATGCGCTCGGCATGAGCCGCACGCATTACGCCAACGCCTCGGGCCTGCCCGATGCCGAGCAGATCACCACCGCCCGCGACCTGACGGTGCTCGCCCGCGCGATCCAAGATCGCTTCCCGCGCTACTACCGCTACTTCCAGACCCGGTCCTTCGCCTTCCGCGGCCGAACCATCGGCAACCACAACCACCTGCTCGGCAACGTCGAGGGCGTGGATGGCATCAAGACCGGATACACTCGCGATTCCGGCTTCAACCTAATGACCGCTGCCAAGTCCGACGACCGCCAGATCGTCGCGATCGTGCTCGGCGGCAAGTCGGGCGCCAGCCGCGACCGGATCATGGCCGACCTCGTCCGGGGGAGCCTGCCGCGGGCCTATGCCGGCGCCCGGCAGGCGCCGCCGACCGTCGAGGTCGCCGAGCGCGCCCGCCCGGCGGTCGTCGCCGACGCGGTCTCGCGCACCCGGACACAGCTCGCCTCGGCCGAGGACGACGAGGTCGAGACTACGAACTCGACCGATGCCACCCAGCCCCTCGACATCTCGCCCCGCCGCTCGACCGCGACCCCCGGCAGCGCCGGCGCGTTCAAGGCCGGCCCGCTGCCGAAGGCGGCGCAGGCCTACGCTGCCCCCTCGACCGCGCAGGCCGCGTTCCCCGGCGCGCGCAAGTCCGACCAGCGCATCGCCTCGGCCGACGGCCCGGTCGCCCGCGCCGAGGCACCCAAGCCCGTCCTCGGCCCGAAGATCGTGCCGACGGCCTGGGTGATCCAGCTCGGCGCCATGGACGACGAGGGCAAGGCCAAGGCGATGCTCGCCGACGCCAAGGTGAAGGGCGGCGGCAGCCTCTCGAAGGCCGCCCCCTACACGGTCAAGGTCGAGCACAGCGGCGCCACACTCTACCGCGCCCGCTTCTCCGGCTTCCAGGAGCAGGACGCGGCGCAGGATGCCTGCTCCACCTTGAAGCGCAGCGGCTTCAGCTGCTTCGCCACCCGCAGCTGATCTCTTTCCCGATGCCGTCGCGGTCCGTTCGACCGTGACGCTCTACGATCAACGGCCTTCGCCGTGACGATCGTGCCTCGCGCCGACGGCGGATCCCGCCCTCGGCGAAAGCCGTCCCGTACCCCTGGCAACGCGCGTGGAGTATCAGCGATGTCGGTTCGTCAGCCTGTCGCGGGCCGCGTTGACGCGGGCCGCCCCCTCGGCGCTTCCCCCCTGGTCGGGGTGGGCCCGCTTCATCAGCGTCCGGTGAGCCGTGCGGACGGCCTCTGGGGTCGCCCCGCGCTCAAGCCCCAGGATCTGATAGGCCTCGTCCTGCGTCATCGCCCCTGGCTGCGCCGGGCGGCCCGGCCGCGGGTGGCCATCGCGCTCAGCGTCTACACGCCAGCCGGCGTGCCTGCGGTCGAGATACGCCTCTAGCGGAACCACCGCGGCGGGGTCCTGGACGCGGCAGACCGCCAGCACGGCGCGGAGGTCGGCGAGTCCCAGGCTCTCGAGCCGCCGCCCTCCGAGCGGCCCGCCGCGCAGGATGCCGTCGCCGACCTTGCCGTCGTCGCCCACGACGAAGTCGATGCGGGCCGTCCGGTGCCGTCGCGGCGACGGCGTCACGGATGAAACCCAGCGTTTCAGCCGGGCGCCCAGCGTCTCCGGCCCGTCGAGCAGCCAGACGGCACCGAGCCCGAGGACGAGGGCAGGGCCGAGCTGGCCGCGCAGCATCAGGATGGCGGCGAGCGCGAGCGCAACCCACGCGCCCGCTCGCCGGATCAGCCGCGGCGTGAGCCGTGGGCCGAGCCTGCCGCCGTTGCGGCCGAGCCACCACAAGCCGGAACACGCCAGAAGACCAAGGGCGAGCAGCATCGCGTCAGCGCCGCATGTCGAAGGTGGAGCTCGCGCGTCCGCCGACGCGGATGGCCGTTCCCGGCAGAATCTCGTGGAACCCGGTCTCGCGCCTTGAGGCGGGGACCTCGCGCGATCCGCAGCCGGGCTGCGGCGGCAGGCGCACACCTTCGGGCGCATCCTCCGGGCAGAGCCGCGAGCGGGCTTGTCGCTCGATGGCTTGCCGCTCGGTGGCCTGGGCGGGGAGGGGAGGGGCCGTACAGAGGCCGGCCGCAAGGCCGACGACGAGCAGGCGAGGATGGATCATGGCCGGTTCTCCGCGACGTCCGCCGTCGTGATGCGCACGCGGCGGACGCGCCCGTCCCGCTCAACCGCGAGGTCAATCTGCTGTCCCAGGCCCGCCGCCTCGATCGCCGCGGTAAGGTCGGCGAGGCGATGCACCGGGCGGTCGCCGACGCCGACGATGACGTCGCCGACCGTGCCGGTCTGCGGGTCGACGCCACGTAGGCCCGCGCTCGCGGCTGGCGATCCGCGCAGCAAGCGCAGGACCACGACGCCGTCGATGCCGAGCCGGGCGGCTGTGGCCTCCTGCCCGGCGATGATGCCGACGCCGGGATTGCGCACACGCCCGTTGCGGATCAGGTCCGGCACGACGCGGTTCACCACGTCCACCGGCACCGCGAAGCCGATACCGGCGCTGGCGCCGGACGGCGAGAAGATCGCGGTGTTGACCCCGATCAGCCGCCCGGCGGAATCGAGCAGCGGCCCACCGGAATTGCCGGGATTGATCGCCGCATCGGTCTGGATCACCCCGGACAGCTCGCGCCCCTCGCTCGTCGGCAGGCGCCGCTGCAGGGCGCTGATCACGCCGGTGGTCAGCGTGTGGTCGAGGCCGAACGGGTTGCCGATGGCGAAGGTCGACTGGCCGACCTTGAGGTCGGCCGATGTGCCGACGGCCAGCGGCGGCGGCGCCTTGGCGACGCGCCCGAGGCGCAGCACCGCGAGGTCGTAGGCCGGCGCGGCGCCGACCACCGTCGCCGTCACGACCTCGCCCGAGGACAGCCGGACCGAGATCGGCCCGCCCGACTGGATCGCCGCCTGCACGACGTGGTTGTTGGTGACGACGTGGCCGCCGGCGTCCCAGACGAAGCCGGTCCCGGTCTGGGTGTTGCCGGAACCGCCCTGGCCGCCCCCTTGACCGCCCGCTTGGCCCTGCTCGGATTCGTCGTCGAGGCTCATCAGGTCGGCGCCGCGGGCCGCGCCCTGCGCGAAGACGTGGACGACCGAGGGACTCGCCCGCTCGAACAGCGCTACCGTCGTCGCCTCCGCCGGCGCGAGATCGCCGCGGGCGGTGATCGCGCGGGGGACCCCGCGCGAGAACAGGAATGCGGTGACGTAGGGCTGGGCGACGAACAGCGTCAGCAGCACCAGGACGGCCGCCAGCACGAGGCGCACAAAACGATCCGGCACGATGGGTGACCTCTCCGGCAGGCGGGCGCAGACGCGGGGCTGACCTGCGCGCCGCCCTTAACGTGGCATTCAGCCTGTGCGCTTCAACGTTCTTGCACGGGAATGATCAAGGAGTGGCGCCGCACCGTCGCGGCGCGGCGGAGACGCTAACGGAATGGTCATTCCTCGAGACCACAGTTTCGGGAAGACAAGACGAAGCTCCGAGGTGTCCGCGTCTAATCTGCCACTTCTGGTGGGCAAGGAGACGCGAACGATTTGCGACGCAATCATGACCGGTTTCTGACCAGGATGCCGCAATGATCGTGAAGCCGCCTTAGAGATGCTTCGTTTCTCGAATGAATACGGTGTGTTCCTGGTCGGCCGACCCTCGCGTCGGCTGCGGACGCCTGAACGGACGATGCCGTTTCGGAAGGAAAAGAGTGAGATGGAAACCGAGGCTCTCGAACGACCCGCCGACCTGACGATCTGGCGCACCCTGCCGGCAACCTCGCCGCTGGCGCAGCCCGAGCGCTACGGCACCCTGCGCGAGGCGATCGCCGCCGCAGCCGGCGCGCTGACCGACCCGGCCAAGCAGCCCTGGATCATCACGGAGGAGGGCGAGATCCTGTCCCCGAACTGGATCCGCACCTACCTCAACTAAGCCCCTGTGCGACCCGCCTTTCCGGCCCTCCACCTTCACGACGAGGGGTCGGGGAGGGCGGCCGGTGGATAAGTGGGACGACGGCGCGTTTTGTCGGTGCCGTTTTGACAAATGTGAATGCCGGCTGGGCTTGCTTATTTTAAGTTGAAGCCGGCTTGATGAGTTCCCCCCTCTCGTCTGGCTGGCACCGCTGGCCGGACGTTCTCCCGATCGTTCTCGTGCCGGCGGTGCCTAATTCGCACCGCGCCACCTATTCGGCCGCATCGCGATCGTCGTCGTACCGTTCCGGATTGATCGCGTGCAGGGCACGCTTGGCCGCCTCCAGCGGGTGCTCGGATTCGATCCGCACCGAGGCGAGGTCCGGGCTCTTGTAGACGGTGACGATGGTGTCCATCACCTCGGTCAGGGTCGTGCGCTTGTCCTCCGGGGCGGCGATCAGCAGTTGCAGCCCCCACGCCGCATAGAGGTCGACCAGCGCTTGGCTGTTGCGCACGTCGAGCTTCGAGAACGCCTCGTCGAGCAGGCATAGGCCGAAACCGGGATTCTCGTCGCCCGGCCGGTCGCCGGGATAGTAGGCGCTGGCGAGCGAGGCGGCGATCGCCACGTAGAACGGCGCCTGCGCTTCGCCGCCCGATCCGCGCAGCGCCCGGCTCGACATCGTCGTGCGGTTGCCGGCCCCGTCCCGCATCCCGATCTCGTAGACGAAGTAGTTGCGGTAGTCGGCGAGCCGCGCCGCGTCCTCGGCCCCCGAGATCAGGGCGGTGACCTCCGCCAAAGCCGCCGCCATCGGACCCTCGCCGTCGTCGGGCAGCAGCGCCTGCGCGGCGTCGGGCGAGCGCGCCACCTCGGTCGCCAAGGCGTGCACGGCGGCGTAGCGGCGATCGACGGTCGCCTCGAAGGCGTAGGTCTGGCCGGTGAAGCGCTGGGTCGAGAGCCGCTCGTTGAGGGCGTCGAGGCGGGCGCGGACGCGCTCGAACTTGTCGGCCAGCCGCGTCAGCAGGTCCTCGGTCATCAGCCGGCGCATCTCGTCGGTGGCGCGCTCGGCCTGGGCGCGGTAGCGGCGCAGCTCGTGGCCCTCGACCTCGTCGTGCTCGCGCCGGACCCAGGCGTAGCCCAGGGTCGCCGGCTGATCGCCGCGATTGCCGTCGCCGCGCCCGAGCGGGTTGTCGATCCGCCACTGGGCGCAATACTCCGCCAGATCCCGCTCCGCCGCGCGTCCGTGTGAGCGGGCGCTCTCGGCCGCCTCCTGCGCGAGGCCGCGCTCGGCCGACGCCGCGGCCGAGATCGCCTTCGCCTCCAGCCCGGACAGCTCGCTTCGGATCGCGTGGACAGGGGCCGCCGAGAACACCCGGCCGCGCACCATGCGGATGCGCAGGGCGTCCCCGCTGGCGAGCCGGTGCAGGCTGCTCCGCCGAGCGACGAAGGCGGCCCGCGCCGCCTCGCGCCCCGCCCCGAGCCGCGCCCGCAGGCTGGCCTCCTCCGCAAGCAGGCCGTCGAGCTTCGGCTCCAGCACCTCGGACAGCTCACGCAGATACGCGATGCGCTCGGCGGTGAGCGCCTTGATCTCCTCGGCGAGCCCGGCGGTGTCGCGCTTCTCGATCGCCTCGCGCTCGGTGGCAAGGGTACGCTTGCGGCCTTCGATCCCGTCGATCTCCTCCCGCAGGGCGTCGCAATCCTCGACGCCGCGGGCGATCCGCGCCCGGATCGCCGCCGCCGTCCGCGCCGCCTCGCGCAGGACCACGGCCTCGCCGCGCAGGCGCTTGGCTTCCGTGACGGCGATCTCGTGGTTGCGCCGGCTTTCGGCGGTGGGCCCGCGCTGGCCCCGGGTCATCAGCAGGTCGACCGAACGGGTGACCGAGTAGGCCATGCCCGCGGTGGTGCGCCCGCTCGGCGCCACCGCGCGGCTCATCCGGCGCAGCTCGGCGTCGTCGCGCGCGAGGTCGTAGCCGCCGAGCCGCACGCCGAGGAAGGCGGCGGCGTGGGGGTCGTCGGTCTCGATTACCGAGAGTGGCCCGTCGTCGAAGCGCCGCGCGCGCTGGCCGGCGGTGTCGGTGGTCTTCACCAGGATGCAGCGGCTGAAGCGGTCGCGGTTGCCCTGAAGCACGCCCAGCGCTTCTTCCAGGCGATCGGGGGCGACCACCAGCGCCTCGCGCGCCCGGCCGAGCAGGCCTTCGAGCGCCGGCCCCCAATGCGGATCGACGATCTCGGCAAGCTCGCAGACCGGCACCGCATCGATGTTGCGGCGCGCCAGCTCCATCCGGAAGGCGACCGTGTCGGACGAGAGTCGCGCGGCGTGCCCGGACGCGGGCGCAGGGGCCGTGCGCTCGGCCTCGCTTTCCTGCGCGCGCGCCTTCAGCGCCGTGTCCTCGGCGGCCCGGTCGAGGGCCTCGTCGAACTCGGGGAGGCGAAGCAGGCCCTCGATCAGGTCGGCCAACGGGCCGTCGAGGCGCAAGGTCTCCTCGGGCGGCGCCTCGCGGCGCAGCCCCGAGCGGGCGCAGGCCTCGGCGAGGCGCGCCGCCTGCGGCGCCACCTGGCGCAACACCGGCGCGACCGCCTGGAGCTTGCCCATCTGTCCGACGAGGCCGACGAGGTCGGCGACGCGGGCCGCTAGGTCCCGCCGGTCGCGCTCCAGCATCGATAGGCCGATGGTCGAGGCGGCCAGGCGCCCGTCGGTCGCCCCGCCGACGACGAGGGCTTTCTTCTCGGCGATCTCCCCGTCGATGTCGCGGACGAAGCCGCGGCTCGTGCCGACGCTCTCGCGGGCGATGCGCAGGGCCTCGGCCCCGGCCCGGAGCTTGGTCCGCACGGCGACGAGGTCGTGGCAGCGGCGACGCAGTTCGGCGGTCGCCGCGCGGGCCTCGTGGATGCCGGAGGCGAGCACCGCGTCGGCCCAGGATTCGTAGCGCCCGGCGAGGCGCTTCAGCCGCGCGAGCTTGACCTCCAGCTCCTCGATCGTCTCCAGCAGGCGGCGCCAGTTCTCCACCGATTGCCGGACGCGGGCGACGTCGAGCGGTTCAGGATCGAGGACGAAGCTGCGCACGAAGGCGCTCGAATCGAAGATCGGCTTGAACGCGACGGCGTTCGAGAACGTGCGCAGGAAGTGGCGCGGGTCAGGCGCGGGCGCGCCTTCGCGAAGCGTCGCCAGCACTTCCGCCGTGAAGCGCTCGCCCGACGAGCGGAACTCCTCGAAGCGCTCGGTGCGCACCCGCAGGTCCTTGGCGATCTCGGTCCAGGGCGCGGTGAAGCTGCCCTCGGAATTGGTGCGGAGGTAGTCGCCGATCTCGAAGCGGTGGCCGGTGGCGATGAAGCGGGAGAGCACCTCCTCCTTCTGGTCGCTCGCGCGCGCCGCCAGAGCCAGCCCGAACGAGACCGTGCGCCCGGTCGCCGCGTTCTCGAACACTAGGGCGATGACGGTCTCGCAGGCCTCGCGCGTCGGGCGGCCGCCCTCGGCCGGATCGCTGATCCAGCCGAGGCAATAGTCGCGCACGGTGCGCGCGCTGCGGCCCGAGGCCGAGGCGTTCAGGGCGAGCCGGCTTGCGTTGTTGCCGGCGAGCACCGTGCCGACCGCATCGAAGATCGTCGACTTGCCGGCCCCCGTCGGCCCGACGAGCGCCGCCGCGCCCCGAATCCGGATTTGCTCGCGCCGGATGAGATACCAGTTCGAAAGGGCGATGTCGGTGAGACGGTACACCGGGGGCGGGTCCGATCCGGGTGAGAGGGCGCCCAGTTGGCCAACCGCGCGGGCAGACGCAAGGGCGCCCGCACCACGCACGACGGCGCCCGCACCGGTTTTCGGTGTAGAGCGGGACCGAAGGTCCCTCGATCCCGAGGGCGCGGGCACGGCGACCATGACATCGAGGGTGCATCGGACGGGTTCTCGGTGGGCCTCGAAGCTCGGTCTTTGGTCTCTCATCGGCCTCGCGCTGGCGTCGTCTGCGGCGGCGGCCGTGTGCAGTTCGACCGATCGGGGCCGGGGCACCGACGTGGTGCTGCTCGCCGGACAGTCGAACATGGTTGGGTTCGGCCTCGGCTTCGACGCGACCCTCGACGGCATGCCCGATCCCCGCATCGTCCAATGGAGCCAGGCCGGCAGCCGGGGCCGGATCGTGCCTGCGATCGATCCGCTCCTGCATCCCGGCCCGGCCGCGGGGCGGGTCGGCCTGGGGTTGAGCTTCGCCCGCGCCTACATCGCCACGCGCCCGCCGGGCCGCCGCATCCTGCTCGTACCCGCGGCCGTCGGCGGCACCGGGTTCGCCAACGGCCACTGGAACCCCGGCGACGATCTGTTCGAGGGCGCGGTGCGGCGGACACGGGCCGCACTCGACGCGGCGCCGAACGCGTGCCTCGCCGCGATTCTCTGGCACCAGGGCGAGGCCGACGCCGGCGCCTTGTCCGGTCCGGACTACGCCGCCCGGCTCGCCCGCACCGTCGCCGCTTTCCGCGCCCGCATCGGCGGCGCGCGCCAGGTGCCGTTCGTGACAGGCGGTTTCGAGCCGGACTGGGTGACGTCGAGCCCGGCACGGCTCGCGATCCTCGATGCGCTCGCGCATCTTTCCGACGCCGTCGCGCTGACGACCAACGTCTCCGCGGACGGACTCGCCGGCAACGCGGGCGACAGGATCCACTTCGATGCCGCCTCGCAGCGTATCCTCGGGCGACGCTACTTCGAGGCCTTGCGCACGCTCGTTCCCCCGCCGCACGCGGAGAGGCCCTGACCCTTACGCCTCACCGGCCTCCAACCACGCGCGAAGCCGGTCGAGCCACGCATCTGAGGCAAGCACGAGGATGCCGGGCAGCACGCTCACCGGGGTGACGCGCTCGGCCCGGTCGCGCTCGCCCAGCCGGAGGCCGCCGCGGCGGGCGACGAGACGGAGGATCTCGATCAGCCGCGTCTCCTCCGGCGGGTCGTTGCGGGCTGCGGTGCGGATGCGCTCGGTGACGTCGTCGGTGGTGGCCTCGACCAGGCCGTCTGTGGAAACGCGGTGGTCGCGCAGGCCCTCCTCGTAGATCAGGCGCAACGCCAGCAGCACCAGGGTCTCGTCCTTGCGCAGGCGCTCGGCGACGATGTCGTGGCGCGGCCCGTCCGGCGCGAGGGTCAGCGAAACCATCTGGTCGCGGTGGGAAACGGTCAGCGCGTAGCCGAGGCAGGCGAAGTAGTCGGTGAAGAACGGCGCATAGTGCCGGGCGAGCTCGTAGCTGCGGCCGATGCCGGGGGTGTTCGAATAGATCACCTGGCCCTTCAGCAGCACCGCGAGCGCCCGGGTCAGCTCCTCCACGTCGGGCGCACGGGCGCCGGGCGGCGGCGTCTCCTCGCCGTCGATGATGGCGCGGAACGGCTCAAGCATGCCGATTCCCTGCGGGTCGGTCGCCCGCATGCCGATCGCTAGAGGTGCGGCGGATGACGAAGTCGGGGCAATCGAGCCACCCGTTCGAGAGGCGCCCCTCCACCCGCGACACGGCGTAACGGGTGCCGAGGGCGCCCTCGAACAGCACGTCGATCTCGCGCAGGCGCTGGAACACCACGAAGGCGTCGACGTCGGCCACCGCGATCGCCGAGCCGCGCAGAGTCCCGTCCAATCCGAGATGGCGGTCGAGGAAGGCGGTCATCGTTTCCGCCGTCACGGTGGTGCGCCGGCGGTAGGCGGCCTTCGCCTCGACGAAGGCCTCGATCGCCGGATCGATCTCGAAATCCGGCAGCGCCTCCAGCTCGATCGGCGCCTTGCGCCCGCGCGGGATCGACAGGTGCGGCGTGCCGATCGGCGGCCGCAGGAGCGATATCGCCGGCGCCACGTCCGGCGCGCCCGCGGCCGCGCCGACCGCGCGGAGCGCCGCCGCGGTGCGCTCGATGCCCGCCGAATCCGGCCGGTCCATGTAGCGCACGGCGGCCGCGATCCGGCGTTCCATCCGCGCGACCACGTCGTCGACGGCGTCGAGGTGCCGGTCGAGGCCTTCGAAAATCGACAGGATCTGGGTGAGGTCGGCGCGCACCCCGCGCTCGGCGGTGCGCAGCTCCGCCGCCCGGCCCTCGCGCAGGATCGCCTCGGCCAGCGCCCGGATCAGCAGCGGGTCGCGAAGCGCGCGTCCGGCCTCCCGCACGATGGCCGAGCGGAAGCGGAACGGGTTGTAGCGGGTGTTCAGCGTCCGGTAGTCGCTGATCAGGTGGCGCTCGACGAAGTCCTCGAAGTAGAGGCGGAAGGCCGCGCGCATGTCCTCCTCGTGGAGGATGCGCTCCTCGATCTTGCGCATCGCGCCGGCCAGCCCCCGCACGTGGCCGAGGAAGGCCTGCGCCGCGCGCGCCGCATTGCCGAGCGCCTCCGAGCGGTCGGCCGGGTTGGCGATCGCACTCTCCAGGCTGCCGAGCACGTCGAGGATGGCGGCGCCGTAGGAGCGGGTCTCGCCGCGCTCCATCCGCGACAGCTCCTCGAGCAGGAGCCGCGCCTCCGGGTCGAAGTCGACCACCGGCACGTAGCGCTCGCGCCGCTCGATCAGCCAGCCGGTCTCGAGGAAGCGCCGAAAAAGGGCCGAGCGGCGCTCGATCGGATCGATGGGCACCGGCTCGTCGTCGGATTGCTGATCGAGCGCCCACTCGGCGGAGAAGTCGCCGATGGCGGCCAGCAGCTCCGCCTTGCGCACCGGGTCGGGGCTGGTGCCCATCACCTTCCGGTGCAGGTGCAGCAGCAGCGCCGCGTTGAACGCGCGGCTCGGCGAGGCCAGCGGCCGGAACAGGTCGTCGGGAAGCTGCGCGAACAGCATTCTGGGCCGACCTTTCCCGCCGCCGAGCCGTCTGCCTTACTTCGCGCCGAGCAGCTCGACGTCGAAGATCAGCGTCGCGCCGGGTGGGATGATGCCGCCGGCGCCGCGGGCGCCGTAGCCGAGCTCGGCCGGGATCACCAGGGTGCGCTTGCCGCCCTGCTTCATTGTGGCGACGCCGAGGTCCCAACCCTGGATCACCTGGCCGGCGCCGAGGGTGAAGGTGAAGGGCTGGTTGCGGTCCCGCGAGGAATCGAACTTCTTGCCCTTCTTGCCGGCGTCGTCGAGCCAGCCGGTGTACTGCACGGTCACCTTCTGGCCGGCCTTCGGCTCGGGGCCGGCGCCCACGACTTCATCCTGATACTTCAGGCCGGAGGGGAGGGTGGTGTAGTCGGCGTTGGCGGCAGCGGTCATGGCGATCAGCACGGCTCCGGCGATGGGGAGAATAAAGCGAGGCATCGTTCCTCCGTCGGGGCGAGCCTCTGGCGGGCCGCCCGTCGATGGGCCTCTTAACAGGTGGCGCGGGGCCGAGGCCAGCGGGAGCCGTTTCTCCAAGCCCAGCGCGGATCGAAGTCGCGGAACGCGGCTTGCGAGACGGCGGACGCGATCCGTGGCCCGATCTTGTACAGCCCCGGTTGACGGGGAGCCGGCCTTCGCCGTCCATGCCACCTTCACCATGACGGCTCGGAGCGACGATGCGCTTGGATCAAACGGACGGAACGAAGGCCACCACCGATCGGACATCGCCCCGGGGGCGTCGCGCGGTGGCCGCGATGGCGCTGCTGACGTTCGCGACGGCGGCCGAGCCCGCCAGCGCCGCCTCCGTCGCACCGGCGGTCGCCGAGCACGCCATGGTCGTCACCGCCCAGTACCTCGCGACGCAGGTCGGCGTCGACGTGCTGAAGCGCGGCGGCAACGCCATTGATGCGGCGGTCGCCGTCGGCTACGCGCTGGCGGTGGTCTACCCGGCCGCTGGCAACCTCGGCGGCGGCGGCTTCATGACCGTTCAGCTCGCCGACGGGCGCCGGACCTTCCTCGACTTCCGCGAGAAGGCGCCGCTGGCCGCGACCCGCGACATGTACCTCGACAAGGACGGCAACGTCATCAAGGGCTTGAGCGTCAGCGGTCCGCTCGCCGTCGCGGTGCCCGGCACCGTCTCGGGCCTGGAGACGGCGCGCGAGAAGTACGGGACGATGTCGCGGGCCGACCTGATCGCCCCGGCCATCGCCTACGCCGAGGGCGGCTTCGTGCTCAAGCAGGGCGATGCCGACATGTTCGCGATCGCGAGCCCCGACCTGCGCAAGGACCCGACCTCCGCCGCGATCTTCCTCGATGCGGGCGCGTCGTTCCAGGCGGGCGGAAAGCTGGTGCAGCCGGACCTCGCGGGTACGCTGCGCGCCATCGCCGAGCAAGGTCCGGCGGGCTTCTACGCGGGCCGCGTCGGCGACGCGATCGTCGCCTCGAGCCAGGCCGGCAAGGGGCTCATCGTCCAGGCCGACCTCGACCGCTACCGCACCCGCGAGATGGCGCCGGTGGAATGCGACTATCGCGGCTATCGCGTGATCTCGGCGCCGCCGCCGAGCTCGGGCGGCGTCGTCATCTGCGAGATGCTGAACATCCTCGAAGGCTATCCCCTCGGGGAACTCGGCTGGGGCTCGGCGCAGGCGATCCACTACGAGATCGAGGCGATGCGCCACGCCTACGTCGACCGCAACAGCTACCTCGGCGACCCAGACTTCGTCGACAACCCGACGCGGCGCCTCACCGACAAGGCCTACGCCGCCACCATCCGCGCCGCGATCGACCCGGCCAAGGCCGGGGTGTCGAGCGCGCTAAGGCCGGGCGTCGCCCCGCACGAGGGCAGCAACACGACGCATTATTCGATCGTCGACGGCGCCGGAAACGCCGTGTCGGTGACCTACACCCTCAACGACTGGTTCGGCGCACGCATCACCGTGCCGGGCACCGGCGTGCTGCTCAACGACGAGATGGACGACTTCACCGCCAAGGTCGGGGTGCCCAACATCTACGGCCTGGTGCAGGGCAAGGCCAACGCCATCGCGCCTGGCAAGACGCCGCTCAGCTCGATGAGCCCGACCATCGTCTCGAAGGACGGCAAGCCGGTCCTCGTCACCGGGACGCCGGGCGGCAGCCGCATCCCGACGGTCGTGCTGCAAAGCATCCTCAACGTCGTCGATTACGGCATGAACGTGCAGGAGGCCGCCGACGCGCCCCGCATCCACAACCAGTGGATGCCCGACGTGACCAACGTGGAGCGGTTCGCGCTCTCGCCGGACACCCGCAAGATCCTGGAGGGCATGGGCCACCACTTCGCCGGCTCGCAGCCGGCCAACCACCTCGCTACGATCCTGATCGGCGCGCCGGTGCTGGGCGGCAAGGCCGTCGGCGCGAACCGGTTCTACGGGGCGAACGACCCGCGGCGGAACACGGGGTTGGCGTTGGGCTACTGATTGGGCGTCCGTTTTTGCAGGCTTCGATGGGCGAGCAGCGAGGAATCCCGCCGTCCCGCCCGCGCTGACCAAAAAACGAGTCGTCGTTTTCGCGCCTTGTGCGTTCCTGGGTGATGGAACCGACACCGGACGATTGGGACGCGCGCGTCTCGCGTCTCTCCGAGAAACTGCCCGATCCCTTGCGGCGCATGGTCGACTGGCTGCGCGAGCCGTCGCGGGTGTGGCTGCGGGTCGGGGCCGCGCTGCTGTTCATCCTCGGCGGGATCTTCTCGATCCTGCCGGTGCTCGGCTTGTGGATGCTTCCGCTCGGCCTCGCGCTGCTGGCGCAGGACGTGCCCGGGCTGAAGGTGCCGCTCGAAAAGTCCGCCCGCTGGATCGAGGCGACCTGGGCCGACCTCGTCGCGTGGTGGCGCCGTCGGAAGCGATAAGAGGGGACGACCTGGCGAGCGGCCGCCGCGCTTAGACATCGCGCCGGCCGCGGGTTAGGAGGATCGCATCCCCAGCCGAGGCTCCATGAGTAAGCCGAAACCCCTGACCAGCGCGATCCTCGACCCGGAGAAGCGGGCTGACGACGTCGATCAGACCATCCGTCCGCTGAGCCTGTCCGAGTTCATCGGCCAGCGGGCGGCGCGCGCCAACATGGAGGTCTTCATCCAGGCCGCGAAGATGACCGGCCAGGCGCTCGACCACGTCCTGTTCGTCGGGCCGCCGGGCCTGGGCAAGACCACGCTGGCGCAGATCGTCGCGCGCGAGCTCGGGGTGAACTTCCGCTCGACGTCGGGGCCGGTGATCGCCAAGGCCGGAGACCTCGCGGCCCAGCTCACCAACCTCGAAGAGCGCGACGTGCTCTTCATCGACGAGATCCACCGTCTCAACCCGGCTGTGGAGGAGATCCTCTATCCCGCGATGGAGGATTACCAGCTCGACCTGATCATCGGCGAGGGGCCGGCCGCCCGCTCCGTGAAGATCGAGCTGCCGAAGTTCACGCTGGTGGGCGCCACCACCCGCGCCGGCCTGCTGACGACGCCGCTGCGCGACCGCTTCGGCATCCCGATCCGGCTCGAGTTCTACGACATCGACGAGCTTCAGCTCATCGTCTCCCGCGGTGCGCGCGTGCTCGGGCTCGGCATGTCGGACGACGGCGCCAACGAGATCGCGCGACGCGCCCGCGGCACGCCGCGCATCGCCGGCCGCCTGCTGCGCCGGGTGCGCGACTTCGCCGTGGTCGCCGAGGCGCCGACCGTGACGCGCGCGATCGCAGACAGGGCGCTGAAGCTGCTCGACGTCGACCCGGTCGGCCTCGACGTGATGGACCGCAAGTACCTGACCCTGCTGGCGGTCTCGTTCGGCGGCAACCCCGTGGGGATCGAGACCATCGCCGCCGCGCTTTCCGAGCCCCGCGATGCGATCGAGGACATCATCGAACCCTACCTGCTCCAGCAGGGCTTCGTGCAGCGCACGCCACGCGGACGGGTGCTGACCCGGCGCGCCTTCGAGCACATGGGGTTTCCCGTGCCGAAGCGTGATCCGATCACCCAGGTCGGCCTCTTCACCGACGCCGAGCCCGAGGCGTAGGGTTTTCCTCCGCGCTTGCGCGACCGCCGTGCGGTTTGCCGGGAACTGAGACCATCCAGCAGAGGGCTCGCATGTCGTCTACCACTCGCAGCTATGCATTGAATGCATTGAATCAGGTAGGTAGGGCAAGCAGGCGAAGCCCCCGGTTCTCGCATAAGTCATCCTGTTAGAACGATTAATCAGGGTTCCGCCACTCCTCTCACAAGCTCGCGAACGGCGAACTCTGTAGGCTGATATGCGTCGCAAGCTTGGCTTTAAGCTTCGCAGGTGCGGAACAGGCGGACACGCAGGTTGTTGTGCCGGCAATCGCCCTGGCGCCTCGACGTGCCGGCGAACCACAAAAAGGATCGTCATCCTATGAAGCGTACCGCCACCCTCGCCGTGCTCGGCCTCTCGCTCGCCGCGCTGACCGCCCCCGCCTTCGCGCAGGACGCCCTTCCGATCCGCGTCTCGCCGTTCGAGCGCGGCGTCGGCGCCGCCGGCACCGACACCCCCGAGTTCCGCGCCGAGGCGCTTCGCTCGGACGCCGTCAGCATCGAGTCGAGCCGCATCGCCCTGGAGCGTTCGCGCAACCCTCGGGTCCGCAACTACGCCAACCGCGTGATCACCGAGCGTGAGGCCACCACCAAGGCGCTGCTGCCCGAGGGCACGTCGCTGAGCAGCGGCGGCACCGTCGTCTCCGATCGCCAGGGCTTCGACACCCGCATCGACAACCCGGTCGGCCTCGTGCTCGCCCCGGTGACCATCGCCGCCAACCTCGGCACCAGCATCGTCGGCGGCGTGCTCGGCGGCGTCGGCATCATCGACAACAGCCCGACCGAGCCCGGTCGCCGCGTCGCGATCGGCCCGAACGGCCAGAACCGGATCGAGCGCCTGAAGTCGGCCCGCAACGGCCGTGACTTCGACCGCACCTACATCGACCAGCAGGCCCGCTCGGACGCCCGCACCCTGGCACTCTACGAGACCTACTCGCGCAACGGCGACAACGCCGCAGGCCGCCAGTTCGCCAATGAGGCGCTGCCCTACATCGCCGACGAGCACGGCCACTCGGCCACCCTCGCCAACCGCATCGGCGGGTGATTTCTTTTTAGATTGCCGAATGAAAGGGCCGCCCCGGGAGGGGCGGCCTTTTCCATGTCTGAAGTTGCAACGCTGCGATCACTTCGTTGCGCACTCCGTGTCGGCTCCGGCCGGGGCGGATTGCGTTCGGAGTCGACCAGGCAAACCGCGCCGGCGGCAAAGGTTAAATCCGTGTGAACGCAACGCACGGCGACCAGATCGGAGAGCTTGCAAGCAGAGCCAGCCCCAAACCGGGACATGAAGTTCCGCAAATTGGAAACCCGACCTTTACCTTAACGGGGGCATAGTCTGCCTGTCAGTCGCGTAACCGGTGTTTGCCATGGCTTCCCCGCGTACCGTGGTTGCCGACGCCGCCGCCCGGAAACTTGTCTCGCGTACCGGGCGCGCTTCGTCGGCACCACGGTTGGGTCTCGTACCCGCCGTCCAGCGCCTTCCCCTCGACGAGATCCTCGTCGGCGACTGCATCGAGGCGATGAACCGCCTGCCGGCATCCTCTGTCGATTGCGTCTTCGCGGACCCGCCCTACAACCTGCAGCTCGGCGACGCCTCGCTGATGCGGCCGGACCAGAGCCGGGTCGACGCCGTCGACGACGACTGGGACAAGTTTGCAAGCTTCGCCAGCTACGACAGCTTCACCCGCGATTGGCTCACCGCCTGCCGCCGGGTGATGAAGCCGAACGCCACCCTGTGGGTCATCGGCTCGTACCACAACATCTTCCGCGTCGGCAGCGCGCTGCAGGATCTTGGTTTCTGGATCCTCAACGACATCGTCTGGCGCAAGGCCAACCCGATGCCGAACTTCCGCGGCAAGCGCTTCACCAACGCGCACGAGACCCTGATCTGGGCCTCCCGCTCCGCCGAATCGAAAGGCTACACCTTCCACTACGACGCGCTCAAAGGGGGGAACGAAGACCTCCAGATGCGCTCGGACTGGTTCATTCCGCTCTGCACCGGGGACGAGCGCCTCAAGGGTGCCGACGGCAACAAGGTCCACCCGACCCAGAAGCCCGAGGCGCTGCTGGCGCGCACGCTGCTCTCGGCGACTAACCCCGGCGACGTGGTGCTCGACCCGTTCTTCGGCACCGGCACCACCGGCGCCGTGGCCAAGCTGCTAGGCCGCCGCTTCATCGGCTGCGAGCGCGAAGAGGTCTACGCGGAGGCCGCGCGTCGGCGCATCGACGCGGTCGTGCCGCTGTCGCGGGCTGCGCTCCTCGTCGCGCCGACCAAGCGCGCCGAGCCGCGGGTGCCGTTCCTCTCCGTGGTCGAGGCCGGGCACCTCAAGGCCGGCGACGTGCTTACCGACGAGCGCCGCCGCTTCAAGGCGACCGTGCGTCCGGACGGCCAGCTCGACGTCGGCGTCGCCATCGGCTCGATCCACAAGGTCGGGGCCCTGGTCCAGGGCCTGCCCGCCTGCAACGGCTGGACGTTCTGGCACGCCGAGCGCGCCGGTAAGCTCGTGGTCATCGACACCTACCGCGCGAAGCTGCGCGCGGTGATGGGCGCGGCAGGCTGAACCACCCGCGCCTGGCGCCCACCACTCATCGTCGTCTTGTCAGTTAAGCCCGCAGTCGCACGCCCCTTCCTCGAACGGCGGGGGCGTCCGACTGCGCTGGCGGCGAACGACGCACAAGCCTGCTCGAACGACTTCCGCACATTGGAAAGCACACGAAAAAGCCGCCCGAAGGCGGCTTGATCCGTTCGTCACGGTGATGCGGCGCTTACGCCCGCATGCGGGTCCGGATCTCGCCGAGGCTGGAACGCACCAGCGCCTGGGCGGCGTCGCCCTGCATGCGCTCGCGCAGGATCGTCTCGGAGACCTTCACCGCGGCGTCGGCCGCGGCGGCGCGGACTTCGGCCTGGGCCTTCGCCTCGGCCTGGGCGATCTTGGTCTCGGCCGACTTGGTGCGGCGGGCGATGAAGTCGTCGAGGCGCTGGCGGCCTTCGGCTGCGGCGCGCTCGGCTTCCTCGCGGGCGCTCGAGATGATCGCCTCGGCCTCGCGCTCCGCTTCCGTGCGGCGACGCTTGTAGTCGGCGAGCACGGCGGCCGCCTCCTCGCGCAGGCGCTTGGCCTCGTCGAGCTCGTGGCGGACGCGGGTGGCGCGGCCGTCGAGGCCCTTGGTCATGATCCCGAAGCCGCCGACCTTCCAGACGATCGCCATGAAAATGACGAACGCGACGGCAACCCAGAATTCCGCTGTCATCAACATGATGGGTTCTTCCGTCTCAGTGCGCGGTCGCGGTGGAATCGAGGGCGCGGTCGAGGCTGGCCTGGTCCGGCGCCTGGCCCGTCAGCCGCTCGACGATCGCCGAGGCGGTCTCGCTGGCGATGGAGCGCACGTTACCCATGGCTTCCTGGGTCCGGCTCTGGATCGTCGCCTCGGAGGCTGCGATCTTCTGGTTGAGCTCGGCCTCGAGCGCCTTTCGCTTGGTCTCGGCGGCGGCGGCAAGGTCGTTGCGGGTGCCCTGGGCGATCTCGCGGGCCTTGCCCTGCGCGTCGCGCAGCGACTTGGCGTAGGCCTCGCCGGCGGCGTCGGCCTCGGCCTTCATCGCCTGCGCCTGGTCGAGGTCGGCGGCGAGTCGCGCGGAGCGGTCGTGCAGGATGCCCTGGATGCGCGGGAGGGCGATGTTGGCCATCAGCCAGTAGAGCAGGCCGAAGGCGAGGGCGAGCCAGATCAGCTGCGCCAGGAAGGTGTGGGTCTCGAAGGGCGGGAACGCAGCGGAATGCACCGGCTCCGGGGCGCCGGCCGGCACCATGTGGACGTCGGAACCGGGAGGCGGTGTGGTGAGGGAATTCGGCTGCGCCATGGCCCCGTCCGTATGACCTTGGAAGAAATCGAGCGCTCGCGCGACGGGCGGAGCGCTCACCGGTGATCGGCCGCCGCGGCCTGGAACGGCGCGGCGGCGATGTCGACGTCGATCAGACGGCGAACAGCAGGAGCAGGGCGATCAGCAGCGAGAAGATGCCGAGCGCTTCCGTCAGCGCGAAGCCGAGGAGCAGCGTAGCGCGCTGGCCGTCGGCGGCCGAGGGGTTGCGAAGGGCGCCCGCCAGGAACTGGCCGAACAGATTTCCGAGGCCGATGCCCGCGCCGGCCATGCCGAGGCAAGCGAGGCCGGCGCCGATGTACTTCGCAGCGACGGGATCCATAGAAAACTCCTGAAGTGTCTAGAAACGAGTGCGTCGTTTGCCGCGGGTGGAGCCGGCCGTTAGTGGCCGGGGTGAAGCGCGTCGTTGAGGTAGATCGCCGTCAGCGTCGCGAAGACGTAGGCCTGAAGCGCCGCAACGAGGAATTCGAGGGCCGTCAGCGCGATCGTCAGGAACAGCGGGAGGGGCGATAGCACGCTCCATGCGCCTGCGGAAAGCAGCCCGACGACGAAGAATGCGAAGATCTTCATCGCGATGTGCCCGGCGAGCACGTTGGCGAACAGACGCACCGACAAGCTGATCGGCCGCGAGATGAACGAGATCACCTCGATCGGCACCAGAAGCGCCAGCAGCGGCTTCGGAACGCCCTGCGGCACGAACAGGCCGAAGAAGTGGGCGCCGTGCTTCATCACGCCGTAGATCACCACGACCGATATCACCAGGGCCGCGAGGCCGAAGGTGACGACGAGGTGGCTCGTCACCGCGAAGGCGTAGGGGATCATGCCGAACAGGTTGAGGATCAGCACGAACATGAACAGCGAGAACACCAGCGGCATGAAGCGCTTGCCGCCGTCGCCGGTGGCCTGGTGCAGGGTGTCGGCGATGAACTCGTAGAAGATCTCAGCCAGCGACTGCATCCTGCCCGGCACCACCGAGCGGCTGGAGGTCGCGACGATCGTCAGGAGCGCGATGACGCCGACGGCGGCGAACATGTACAGCGCCGACTGGGTGAACGCGAGTTCCTGATGGCCGAGATGCCCGAAGGGCAGAATCGACTTGAGCTCGAACTGATGGATCGGATCCGGTCGCAAGGCGACGGAGTGCCCCGGGTCGATGCTGGCCGCCATGCCGTCTTCCGCCCTCACGTTTCGCTGCCGGCGGCCCGCATGGCCGAACCCGGTCGTTGGTCACAAGACACCGGTCGCCCTCACGGATCCCGTGGGGTGTCCCGTCCGGAACGGGCCCCGGCGAAACCGGACGCCCGCATCACGTTGAAGACGCCGGCGACGAACCCCAGCATCAGGAAGACGATCAGTCCCCAGGGCTTCGTCCCGAGCATCCGATCGAAGATCCAGCCGAGTACCCCGCCCGCGATCACGCCGGCGACGAACTCAGTGGAGATCGTCATGGCCTGCCCGAGGGCGGAGGGATTTCCGGACGACCCTGAACGCGACGGATGAGCGGGAGGGGCCGGGGGCCGCTTCCGTTCGATCTGCGTCTCGAGACGTCGGAGCCTCGCCGAGAGTTCGCTGTCGGGCGGCACGGGCCGTCCGGACTCACCCTCCTCCCTTGCGTCGTTGCCGCTCACAGCGAAAACTCACATTGGCGAGAGGAACGAAACCGGGCGGATTGCCTCCTTGAAGCGCGGCGCACCTTAGTTTCGGCGCCCCAGGGTGTCAAGGCTCGAAAAGCCGAGCTTAAATCATTCTCGGCATTGAGGAATTCCGGCCCAAGCCCGCACGCGCGCAAGCCGTCGCGCGCAGGCCGGCCGGAACCCCCTCACGCGCCGAGGATCGGCTTGATGATCTTCTCGATTCCATCGACCGTCATCTCGCCGGTGTAACGCTCGCCGTTGATGAAGAAGGTTGGCGTCGAATCGACCTTGAAGGTCTCGAGCCCGCGTTGCTTCACGCCGTTCACGGCGGCGTAAAGCTTCTGGTCCTTGAGGCAGGTCTCGAACTTGTCCTTCGAGATCCCGGCCTGCTTCAGCATCTGCTCCAGGGCGTCGACGGGCTTCGGCGTGAAGGCCCAGGCCGGCTGCTGGTCGAAGAGCAGGTCGGTGATCGGGTAGTACTTCGCGTCGCCGTCGCAGCGCGCCAGCATGAAGGCGGCGGTGGCGAGGGGATCGAGGGGGAATTCCCGTAGCGTGAACCGTACCTTGCCGGTGTCGATGTAGCGCTCCTTGAGGGTCGGGTAGGTTGCCTTGTGGAAGGCGGCGCAGTGCGAGCAGGTCATCGATGCGTACTCGATGATCGTCACCTTCGCGTCCTTCGGCCCGAGCCAGACGTCGCCCAGCGGACCCGGCTGCATCAGCCCGTCGACCGGCACGCTCTCGGCGAACGCGGCCGCCGACAGCTTCGGCAGGATGAGGGCGGCGCCGATGGCGAGGCCCGTGGCTTTCAAAGCGTCGCGCCGGGTGATCATGGCCGTGCCTGCCTTCCGCGTTCCGTCCTGTCGACTTCTCGGGATGCGGTAACCGCGCCGGCGCACCCTGGCAAGGCGCCTAGCGCCGGGGCGAGGTCGCCACGACGGCGAGCCCGAGGCGGTCGAGGGCATCGCGTAGGCCGTCGTGCTCGATGGCGGAGACCGCCTGCGCGATCTCGCCGCGCCGG
The DNA here is from genome assembly GCF_008039475.1 of Methylobacterium sp. WL12. Classification (NCBI taxonomy): domain Bacteria; kingdom Pseudomonadati; phylum Pseudomonadota; class Alphaproteobacteria; order Hyphomicrobiales; family Methylobacteriaceae; genus Methylobacterium; species Methylobacterium sp. WL12. The sequence continues at coordinate 41,893 of NZ_VRUW01000017.1, forward strand.
CCCGGATCCACCGTCGGTTCCGGTGCGCGCCGGGCGACGCGCCCGACCCGGTCCTGCTGCAGCACGATGCGGCCGACGCAGGCCCAGCCGTAATGGGCGTTGATCCGCTGGATCACCACCGGCGCCAGATGCTGCAGCTCGATCGCGAACACGCCCTCGACCCGCACCACCAGCGTGCCCGAATCGGGCGCGTCCTCGGTCCGGCGCTTGCGCTTGGGCCATTCGAGCTTCGAGGGCCTACAGAACTTCGCCAGGCGCTCGCCGACGATGTCCGGCCATGCCGCGAGGATGTCGGTCGAGGCGAAGCCCTGCGCCGCGAAGGCCGGGCCGATGCAGCCCTCGATCAGTTCGGCCAGCGGTTTGACGCGCGCCATGCTTGTGGAAGATCCCGCCGGTTGCGACGGCGAGGATAGCGCAAGGCCGGCGGCAAAGGGAGCGCTTTCGGCGCACGCGCCATGCCGCTATGCCTGCCGGCGATGCCTGCGTCCGAACCCTCCCCGAAGGCCGCCGACCTGCTGGTCTGGTACGACCGGCACCGCCGCGTCCTGCCTTGGCGCGCGCTGCCCGGCGAGCGGCCCGATCCCTACCGGGTCTGGCTCTCCGAGGTGATGCTGCAGCAGACCACGATCGCGGCGGTGAAGCCCTACTTCGCGACCTTCCTCGCCCGTTTCCCCGACATCGAAGCCCTGGCCGCGGCCCCGGAGGAGGCGGTGATGTCGGCCTGGGCCGGGCTCGGCTACTATTCCCGGGCGCGCAACCTCCACGCCTGCGCCAAGGCGGTCGCTGCGGCTGGGCGATTCCCCGACACCCTCGATGGGTTGCGCAAGCTCCCCGGCGTCGGCGCCTACACGGCGGGCGCGGTGGCGGCGATCGCCTTCGACCGGCCCGAGGCGGCGGTGGACGGCAACGTCGAGCGCGTGATGACGCGGCTGTTTTCGATCGAGGCGCCCTTGCCCGGCGCGCGTCCCGAAATCCGGCGCGTGACGCAAGCTTTGGTGCCGACCGAGCGGCCCGGCGACTTCGCGCAGGCCGTGATGGATCTCGGCGCCACCATCTGCACGCCCAAGCGTCCGGCCTGTGCGCTGTGCCCGTGGATGGCGCCCTGCCGCGCTCGCGCGGCCGGCAACCCGGAGACCTTCCCGCGTAAGGTGAAGGCGGTGAAAGGCACCCTGCGGCGCGGCGCGGCCTTCGTCGTGGTCCGCTCGGGTGACGAGGCGGTCCTGCTCCGCACCCGCCCGCCGGAAGGCCTGCTCGGCAGCATGGCCGAGCCGCCGATGAGCCCGTGGGCGCCCGACTACGACCCTGCCGGCGCGCTCCTCGACGCGCCGCTCGACGCGCGCTGGAAGCGCCTGCCCGGCCTGGTGCGGCACGGCTTCACCCACTTCCCGCTGGAGCTGACCGTGTTCCTGGCCCGCGTCGCGCTGTCGACGCAGGCGCCGGCCGGGATGCGCTTCACCCCGCGCCGCGACCTCGACGAGGAGCCGCTGCCCGGCGTGATGAAGAAGGTGCTGGCCCACGCCTTCGACCCGAAGCCAGAGCCCGAACTGAAGCCGCGCGGCCGCCCGAAGCGCGACCCGCCGCCGATGCCGATGTTGGCGGTGTGGGAAGCGCCGGAGACGGTGGCCGACCCGCCGCGCTTCCGCCCGGTGCCGAAGCCGGCCCCGCGTGTGGTCGCACCGGCGCCGGCGGAGACCGACGAGATGTTCGAGGCGGACGCGGAGGTGGTGCCGCCGGTCCGCAAGCCGGCGAGGCGGGCGCCGCGCAAGCGGTGAGCCGGGCGCGATGGCTGCCGAGGTGCACGTGAAAGTGGCAGGTGCCATTCAACACCGCGCGCGATGGGCGTCTAATTCGTCGCCCTGCAGGACGCTACGGAAATGCTGTAGGGCACTCCCTTTCCGCCTTCGCCGGGCCGGAACTTCCTGAACGGGCCACGATGTCGCCGATCATCTCCATCGAGAACCTGTCGAAGACCTATGCCTCGGGCCTCTCGGCCCTGAAGACCGTGAACCTCGCGATCGCCCGCGGCGAGATCTTCGCCCTGCTCGGGCCGAACGGGGCCGGCAAGTCGACGCTCATCAACATCGTCTGCGGCATCGTCACGCCGAGCACCGGCACCGTGACGGTGGACGGGCACGACATCGGCTCCGGCTATCGCGGCGCGCGCAAGGCGATCGGGCTGGTGCCTCAAGAACTCACCACCGACGCCTTCGAGAGCGTGTGGAACACGGTGAGCTTCACCCGCGGACTGTTCGGGCTGAAGAAGGACCCAGGCCACATCGAGCGCGTGCTGCGCGACCTCTCGCTCTGGGAGAAGCGCGACGCGCGGCTGATGACCCTGTCGGGCGGCATGAAACGCCGGGTTCTCATCGCCAAGGCGCTCTCGCACGAGCCGACGGTGCTGTTCCTCGACGAGCCCTCGGCGGGCGTCGACGTGGAACTCCGCCAGGACATGTGGCGCATGGTGCGGCGCCTGCGCGAGCAGGGCGTGACCGTGATCCTAACCACGCACTACATCGAAGAAGCCGAAGAGATGGCCGACCGGATCGGCGTGATCCGCAAGGGCGAGATCATCCTGGTCGAGGAGAAGGCCGAGCTGATCCGCAAACTCGGGCGCAAGCAGCTCACGCTTCAGTTGCAGGCGCCGCTGGCCGCGTTGCCGGCCGACCTTGCCGACCGCGGCCTTGAATTGAGCCAAGGCGGGCAGGAGCTCGTCTACACCTACGACGCCAAGGCCGAGCGCACCGGCATCACCGGCCTGCTCACCGACCTCGGCGCGGCCGGCATCCGGTTCAGCGACCTGCGCACCAGCCAGTCATCTCTGGAAGATATCTTCGTCGACCTCGTCAGGGAACGCGCATGATCCCGGCGGCCGCGAGATCCCAACCCACCATCCCCCGGCTGCCGGCAAGCGCGAATGCGCGTCGCCGCCCGTGTGGCGCTCGCCTCTCTGGGCGTCAGTATCGAGAGGCAAACCGATGAACTGGCCTGCCATCCGCGCGATCTATCGGTTCGAGATGAGCCGCTTCTGGCGCACGGCGATGCAGAGCATCCTCGCACCGGTGATCTCGACCTCGCTCTACTTCGTGGTGTTCGGTGCGGCGATCGGGTCGCGCATGAGCACCGTCGACGGCGTGCCCTACGGCCTTTTCATCGTGCCGGGCCTCGTGATGCTCGCGCTGCTGACCCAGAGCATCGCCAACGCCTCGTTCGGCATCTACTTCCCGCGCTTCGCGGGCACGATCTACGAGATCCTGTCGGCGCCGATCTCACCGGTGGAGGTGGTGCTCGGTTATGTCGGCGCCGCGGCCTCGAAATCGATCCTGATCGGGCTGATCATCCTCGCCACCGCCGCCCTGTTCGTGCCGCTTCACATCGAGCACCCGGTCTGGATGATGGCCTTCCTGGTGCTGACGGCGGTGACCTTCAGCCTGTTCGGCTTCGTCATCGGCCTCTGGGCCGACGGCTTCGAGAAGCTGCAGCTGGTGCCGCTCCTCGTCGTGACGCCGCTGACCTTCCTCGGCGGCAGCTTCTACGCGATCGAGATGCTGCCGCCGTTCTGGCGGACCGTCAGCCTCGCAAACCCGGTGGTCTACCTAATCAGTGGATTCCGCTGGGCCTTCTTCGGCACGGCCGACGTCGCCATCGGCATCAGCCTCGCGATGACCGGCCTGTTCCTGGCGGTCTGCCTCGGCCTCGTCGCCTGGATCTTCCGCACCGGTTACCGCCTGAAGAGCTGAGCGCGAGCTTCCTGAAGTCGTTCGAAAACGCATAAAGACATCTTTATGTCTTGATTGCTTCGTATCCGGTGCTCTGCTAGATGCCTCGGCGAGAGGCAACCCGAGACACGGAGCGACGCAGCATGGCCCAGGATTACATCGTCAAGGACATCGGCCTGGCCGATTACGGCCGTAAGGAAATCTCGATCGCCGAGACCGAGATGCCGGGCCTGATGGCCACCCGCGAGGAGTACGGCCCGTCGCAGCCGCTCAAGGGCGCCAGGATCGCCGGCTCGCTGCACATGACGATCCAGACCGCGGTGCTGATCGAGACGCTGAAGTCCCTCGGCGCCGACATCCGCTGGGTGTCCTGTAACATCTACTCGACCCAGGACCACGCCGCCGCGGCGATCGCTGCCGCCGGCATCCCGGTCTTCGCCATCAAGGGCGAGACCCTGGAGGAGTACTGGGACTACACTTCGAAGCTGTTCGACTGGCATGGCGGCGGCATGCCGAACATGATCCTCGACGACGGCGGCGACGCCACCATGTTCGTCCACCTGGGCCTGCGTGCCGAGAACGGCGACACCGCCTTCCTCGACAAGCCGGAGTCCGAGGAGGAGGAGATCTTCTTCGCGCTCCTGAAGAAGAAGCTCGCCGAGAAGCCGAAGGGCTGGTTCGCCGGTCTCGCCGACTCGATCAAGGGCGTCTCCGAAGAGACCACGACCGGCGTTCACCGCCTCTACAACCTCGCCAAGGAGGGCAAGCTGCTCTTCCCGGCGATCAACGTGAACGACGCCGTCACCAAGTCGAAGTTCGACAACCTCTACGGCTGCCGCGAGTCGCTGGTCGACGGCATCCGCCGCGGCACCGACGTGATGATGGCCGGCAAGGTCGCGATGGTCGCCGGCTTCGGCGACGTCGGCAAGGGCTCGGCGTCCTCCCTGCGCCACGCCGGCTGCCGCGTGCTGGTCTCGGAGGTCGACCCGATCTGCGCGCTCCAGGCCGCGATGGAAGGCTACGAGGTCGTGACGATGGAAGACGCGGCGCCGCGCGCCGACATCTTCGTCACCGCCACCGGCAACAAGGACATCATCACCCTCGACCACATGCGGGCGATGAAGGACCGGGCGATCGTCTGCAACATCGGTCACTTCGACAACGAGATTCAGGTCGCCGGCCTCAAGAACCTCAAGTGGTCGAACATCAAGCCGCAGGTGGACGAGATCACCTTCGCCGACGGCCACCGCATCATCCTGCTGTCGGAAGGTCGCCTGGTGAACCTCGGCAACGCCACCGGCCACCCGTCCTTCGTGATGTCGGCCTCGTTCACCAACCAGACGCTCGCCCAGATCGAACTTTGGACCAACCCGGGCAAGTACCAGAAGCAGGTCTACACCCTGCCGAAGGCGCTGGACGAGAAGGTGGCCCTCCTCCACCTCGAGAAGATCGGCGTGAAGCTCTCCAAGCTCCGCCCCGACCAGGCCGCCTACATCGGCGTCTCCGAGAACGGCCCGTTCAAGCCCGACCACTACCGCTACTGAGGCGCTCGGCGCGGGCACGCGCCGACCGGTACGGACGAGCGACAAGAGGGCCCGGCGGAAGCGCCGGGCCCTCTTCGTTTGTCAAGCCGCAAGGGCCATGGCGGACTGTGTCTTCTGTGTGTCGTTCGTCTGCGACCTGCCGGCGACGGGTTACAGCCAAGCTAATTCCCCTTCCGGCGCAAATCCCCGGCGCGTTAGACTACCTGCGGTTCGACAGGTCGTCGGGTCGTCGGATCTCCATCCACCCGAATCGTGCGGGCGGGGACCCGTCGCCGCGCGTTCGTTCGCGTCGATCTGACCGGCGGTTTTTGGAGACGGGACGGATCATGGCGGTCGATCGGGCGGCACGGCGCACAGCCGGGGCCGGCGCTCTCTTCATCGCCGCCGTCGGCCTGCCGGCTCCCTCCCTTGCGGCGGGCGCCGACCTTCCGAGCTGGGGTTTCGGCTCGCACATGCACAACGTCGCCGCCGCAGCGATCTTCGGCGGCCTCGTCGCCTTCGCCACCATCGTCGCCCTTCTCTATCTGAGCGAGCGCTCGCGCTGGACCCGCCGCGAGCGCGAGCAGGCGGCGGCCCTCGACGCCCTCAGCGGCGCCCACGACCGGGCCGAAATGCTGCTCGCCGCCGAGCGCCAGATCATCGTGACCTGGGACGGCCGCAGCGAGGCGGTGGTCGAAGGCGATGTCGGCCTCGCCTTCGACGGCGCGCGTCCGGCCTCCGGCTCGGCCCGCCGCATCCTCGCCTTCGGCAGCTGGCTCGTCCCCGCCGACGCCGAGGCGGTCGAGACCGCCGTCGAGGCGCTTCGGGTGCGCGGCACGAGCTTCCGCGCGACGCTGCGGAGCCAGTCCGGCCGCAGCATCGAGGCGCAGGGTCAGGCGGTGGCCGGCCGCGTCCTGCTGCGCCTGCGCGAGACCACCGAGGACCGACGGCAGATCTCCGAGTTGCGCGAGACCCTGGAAGATGCCCGCCGCGGCCTCTCGGCGCTGGCCGGCCTCCTCGACGCGATCCCGCAGCCGGTCTGGCGGCGCAACCGCGAGGGCAGCCTCGCCTGGGTCAACACCGCCTACGTTGCCGCCGTGGAAGCCACCACCCGCGAGGGCGCGATCCAGGACGGCATCGAGCTCCTCGACCGTCCGGCCCGCGAGATGATCGCCCGCGAGGACGCCCAGCGCCGCCCCGCCGGGCAACGTCCGGCACTTCGCCTGTCCGCGGTGGTGGCGGGTGGCCGGCGTATCCTCGACGTCACCGAGACCGCCCTGGAGGGCGGACGGGTCGGGATCGCGGTGGACGTCTCCGAGCTGGAGAGTGTGCGCGCCGACCTGCAGCGCCAGATGGACGCCAATGTCCGCACCCTGGACCAGTTGCCGACCGCGGTCGCGATGTTCGATGCCGGCCAGCGGCTGATCTTCCACAACGCCGCCTACCGCCAGCTCTGGGACCTCGACCAAGGCTTCCTCGACGCCCGCCCCCTCGACGGCGAGATCCTCGACCACCTGCGCGCCGCGCGAAAGCTCGAGGAGCATGCCGACTTCCGCAGCTGGAAGCAGGGCGTGCTGGCCGCCTACCGGTCGGCGGAAGCCAACCCGGCCTGGTGGTACCTGCCCGACGGCCGCACGCTGCGGGTGCTGGCCGAGCCGAACCCGCAAGGCGGCCTGACCTACCTTTTCGATGACGTCTCAGACCGGATGAAGCTCGAATCGCAATACAATGCGCTGATGCGGGTGCAGGCCGAGACCCTGGATACCCTCAAGGAGCCGGTGGCGGTGTTCGGCGCCGACGGGCGCCTCACCTTTGCCAACCGCGCCTTCGCCGCTGCCTGGCGACTAGACCACGAGAGCCTGGAAGCCCGCCCGCACGTCGAGGCGGTGATCGAGGCGTGCCGCGTGCTGGCGCCAGCCGACGAGCCGTGGCTCGACATCCGCGACGCGGTGGTTGGCCTCGAATCGCGCACCGGCATCGCCTGCAAGCTCGAGATGGTGGACGGCACCGTGCTCGACTGCACCGCCCAGCCTCTGCCCGAAGGCGCGACGTTGATCACCCTGATCGACGTCACCGCAAGCGTGAACGTCGAGCGGGCGCTGACCGAGAAGAACGACGCGCTCGAAAAGGCGGCGCAGCTTCGCGACACGTTCGTCCACCACGTCTCCTACGAGCTGCGCTCGCCGCTCACCAACATCATCGGCTTCACCCAGCTTCTCGGAGACGAGACCGTGGGTGCGCTGAACGCCCGCCAGCGCGAATATTCCGATCACATCATGCGCTCGTCCGGCGCGCTCCTGGTGATCATCAACGACATCCTCGACCTCGCCTCGATCGATGCCGGTTCCCTCGAGCTCCAGCGCGAGACCGTGGACGTTCAGGCCACCATCGAGGCCGCGCTGCTCGGCATCGAGGACCGCCTCGCGGAATCCGATCTCAGCCTCGTCCTCGACGTGCCCGACGACATCGGTAGCGTGTTCGTGGACGGGAAGCGCGTCCGCCAGATCCTCTTCAACCTGATGTCGAACGCCGTCGGCTTCTCCAGCGCCGGCCAGAGCATCACCGTGCAGGCGCGCCGGACGGCTGGCGACCTCGTCCTCAGCGTGCGCGACCAGGGCCGTGGCATGCCGCCCGAGATCGCCGCCCACGTGTTCGACCGGTTCGAGAGCCACACCCTCGGCACGCGCCATCGCGGGGTCGGCCTCGGCCTGTCGATCGTGCGCTCCTTCGTCGAGCTGCATGGCGGCCGGGTCTCGCTCGATTCGCGCCCCGGCGCCGGCACCTGCGTGAGCTGCACCTTCCCGATCGTCCTGCCCGCGTCGCACGCGGCGCGGGACCTGGAATCCGAGGCGACCGAGGAGGCGGCCGAGTAGGCCGCCCCGGTTCAGCCGAGGGCGCGGGCCGCCTCGGCCACGGCCTGGACGCGGGTGTCGACGGTCCTCGAGGCGTCGGCGATGCCGTCCATGTTCAGCCGGACGCGCTGGACGCTCTCGGCCGCGTTCTGCATGTTCACCGACATGTCACGCGTCACCGCCGCCTGCTGCGTCACGGCGGAGGAGACGCTGAGCGAGATTTGGCTGACCTGCCCGATCGTCTGGCTCACGAGCTCGATCGCCCGTACTGCCTCGGCCGTCGCCTCCTGCACAGCGGTGACCTGCCTCCCGATCTCCTCGGTCGCCTGCGACGACTGCGTGGCCAGGGCCTTCACCTCGGCGGCGACCACCGCGAAGCCGCGGCCAGCCTGACCGGCGCGCGCCGCCTCGATGGTCGCGTTCAGAGCCAGGAGGTTGGTCTGGTCGGCGATGGTGCGAATCGTGGTGATGACGCTGCCGATCCGCTCGGCCGAGGCCGTGAGGCCGGAGATGATGGTGCGCGCTTCGTCCGAGCGGCCGACCGCCTCGTCGGATGCCGACTTCGCCTCGACCGCGTGCCGGGTCAGTTCCTCGATCGACGCCGAGAACTCCTCGGCCCCGGCTGCCACCGCCTGGACGTTGCCGGAGGTCTCGGCCGCCGCGCGCGCGGTCTCGGTCGATTGGCGGCTGACCCCCGACATCTCCTGCATGATGTGGCCGAGGTCGACCTGGATGAGGCGCTGGCCTTCAGCGCGGCGGCGGCGCTCGTTTACCTGCGCGGTCACGTCGGTAGCGAACTTCACCACGGCGAAGGGACGTCCATCGCGGTCCAGGATCGGATTGTAGGCGCCGTGGATCCAGACCTCCTGGCCGGCCTTGCCCACCCGGCGGAACTCGCCCGCCTGGAAGGTGCCCGCGGCTAGCGTCTTCCAGAACGCGGCGTAGGCGGGCGAGGCGGCGTCCGCCGCCTCGACGAAGATCCGGTGGTGGCGGCCTTTGATTTCGTCGAGGCGGTAGCCCATCGTCGTAAGGAAGTTCGCGTTCGCATCGGTGACGATGCCGTCCAGCGTGAAGTGGATCACCGCCTGGGAGCGGTTGAGCGCATCGATCTGGCCCTGGCAGATTGCTGCCGCCTTGGTCTCGGCGGTGATGTCGGTGGCGAGTTTGACGACCTGTACCGGCCGGCCGCCGCGATCGAGCACCGGATTGTAGGAGGCCTGCAGCCAGATCTCACGGCCGTCCTTGGCGACGCGCTTGAAGGTGCGGGCTTGCGTCTCGCCGCGGGCCAAGGCCTCCCAGAACGCTCGATACTCTGCGGTCTCGCGCTCGGCGCCCTCCATCAAGATTCCGTGATGCTGGCCGCGGATCTCAGACAAGGCATAGCCGAACAGGCTCAGGAAATTCGCGTTTGCATCGAGGATCCGGCCGTCCAGGCCGAACACAATGCGGGCCTGTGACCGGTCGATCGCATCGATGACGGCATTCACCTTCTGGTTGATAAACGACATTCCAGTGAGTCTTGTAGTTCGTGATCTTCATGTAATATTGCGGAGAAAGCTTAAAAAATCGGCTTCCAAGACTTTTAACATGACATATTAGTTTATGGGTCGCAGCAACAACTTCTAGGTGTAAGTCAAAGGGGCTATCTAAGAGTAAGGTTGCGCCCTGTCGTCCCGCTAGCGGTCGGCGACGGCATCGCAGACATTCCATGACGCCGCCGACGCGTTCGCAGCGATCCACACGCTTGGTATCGCAGTCTCGACGCAGACGCTCAATACGACCTCGCCGGCCGGCTTGACCAAGCGGTTTCGCGTGGCCACGACGCAGGCGATGTACGAACCTTCCTCATCCGGCTGGACCGTCTTCCGCAACGGCGACTTCCGCCTGTTCGGCATGTCCCGGTTCCTCACCGGCCTTGCCTACCAGATGCAGGCGGTGGCGGTCGGCTGGTTCGTCTACGACCTGACCCACTCGGCGCTCGCGCTCGGCCTCGTCGGGCTGGCGGGGTTCCTCCCAGCGATGCTGGCCGCGCTGATCACCGGGCACGTCGCCGACACCTACGACCGGCGCCTGGTGGCGGCGGCGTCCTTCGCGGTGCAGGCGGCGACCAGCGCGGCGCTGCTCGCCTACGCCTGGCGCGGCGCCGGCGCGGTCTGGCCGATCTACGGGCTCGTCGTGTTGATCGGTACGGCGCGCGCCTTCGCCAACCCCTCCCTGCAGGCGCTGCTGCCGACCTTGGTGCCGCGCGACCTGTTCGGCTCGGCGATCGCCTGGAACGCCTCGCTCTGGCAGAGCGCGTCGGTGCTCGGGCCGGCGCTCGGCGGCTTCCTCTACGCCCTTGGGCCCAAGGTGGTGTTCGGCTCGGCCTCCGCCAGCTTCGCCCTCGCGGCGGTCGCCACCGCCGCGATCCGCTTCCGCCCGGCCCCCGTGTCGGAGCGGCCGCCGGTGACCTGGGCGACGCTGTCGGCCGGGATCGGCTATATCCGGGCCCATCCGGTGGTGCTCGGCGCGATCAGCCTCGACTTGTTCGCGGTGCTGCTCGGGGGCGCCACCGCCCTGCTGCCGATCTTTGCGGCCGAGGTGCTGCATGTCGGCCCGCTCGGGCTCGGGGCGCTTCGGAGCATGCCCGCGGCCGGCGCCGTGCTGATGGCCGTCGTGCTGGCCTACCGGCCGCTGCGGCGCCATGCGGGCGTGAGGATGCTGCGCGCCGTAGCGGTCTTCGGTGTCGCGATCATCGTGTTCGGCCTTTCGACCTCCCTGCCGCTGTCGATGGCCTGCCTGTTCGTCACGGGTGCCGCCGACATGATCAGCGTCTACGTCCGCCAGACCTTCGTTCAAGGCGAGACCCCGGACGCGATGCGCGGCCGGGTGTCGGCGGTGAACACCGTCTTCATCGGCGCCTCGAACGAACTCGGCGAGTTCGAGTCCGGCTCGGTCGCGGCGCTGATCGGCGCGGTGCCGGCCGTGGTGGTCGGGGGCGCGGCCACCGTGCTGGTCGCCGTGCTCTGGGGCCGGCTCTTCCCGGCACTCCGAGCGCGCGACCGGCTTCTGCGCGAGGGGTGAAGCTGGAGGCCGACGGCCAAGCTAACCCATTCCGGCCAGGATGGGCTGGTCTACGCACCTCCGCCCGGGTCGTCCGGGTCGCTGAAGGAAGCCGACCTTGCTCGTTCGTACCGTGTTCGCGTTCACCCTGTCCGCCACCGCCGCGCTCGCCGCGCCGAACGCGTCGGCCGTGCCCGACCGCGCCGCGCTGAAGCAGAACTGCACCGGCGATTACCTCGCCTTATGCAGCGAATTCTCCCCCGACGCCCCGGAGGTCCAGGCCTGCTTCAAGCAGAACCGCGCCAGCCTCTCGCCGAACTGCCAGGCCGCGATCGGTGGATACGTGAAGGCGCAGAAGCGCGGGTGAAGGGGAGCCCGACGGGTCGCCGGGCTCCGCTTCCGAAAACTACTTCCCGGCCAGCAGCGGCGACCAGGTCGGGTCGGAGGCGTAGGACGGGGTCGGCACCGGATTTTCGACCTTGCCGGTGATGTCGACCATGTAGAGCTTGCCGCCGCCCTGGCCGCCGGGATCGCGGAAGAACAGCACGTACTGGCCGTTCGGCGCGAAGGTCGGCCCCTCGTTGTGGAAGCCTTCCGTCAGCACCCGCTCGCCGGAGCCGTCGGGCTTCATCACGCAGATCGCGAAGCCACCCTTGCGCTGGCGGGTGAAGGCGATGAGGTCTCCTTTGGGCGACCAGGCCGGCTGCGAGGCCGAGCCCTCCCCGAACGAGATGCGGTGCGGGTTCGAGCCGTCGGCGCCCATCACGTAGACCTGCTGCGAGCCGCCGCGGTCGGATTCGAACACGATCTGGCCGCCGTCCGGCGAGTAGGTCGGCGACGTGTCGATCGCCATGCCATTGGTGATCGAATGCTGGGCCTTCGAGGCGATGTCCATCGTGACGATGTCTGCGTTGCCGCCCTGCTGCACGCTCATGATGAGGCGGCGGCCATCGGGTGAGAAGCGCGGGCTCGCGCTCATCGAGTCGAAGTTGCCCATCGCCGTCCGGCTGCCGGTCTCGAGGTTGATCACCTGCACCCGCGGCTGGTGGCCGGTGGCCTGCGCCATGAAGGCGATGTCCTGCGTCGCCGGCGAGTAGCGCGGGGCGACGACGGCGTTCTCGCCGGTGGTGAGCGCCCGGACGTTGGCGCCGTCCTGGTCCATCACCATCAGGCGCTTGCGGCGGTTCTCCTTCGGGCCGGATTCGTCGACGAAGGCGATGCGGCTGTCGAACCACGGCCCGAGGCCGGTGATCTTGGTGTAGACGCTGTCCGAGATCAGGTGCCCGGCGCGGCGCGCGTTGGCGGCGTCGGTGCCGTATTGCTGGCCGGTGATCTGCTGGCCCGAGGTCACGTCCCACAAGCGGAACTCGACCTTGAGGCGGCCCGAGGCGTCGCGCGAGACGCGGCCGGTGACGAGGCCCTGCACGCCGGCCGCGCGCCACTTCTCGAAGCCGGGGGCGGCATCGAAGTTCGGCGATTCGGGGAATCGGCCCTTCTCCAGCGGCAGGAAGTAGCCGGAGCGGCGCAGGTCGTTCGTCACGACGCTCGAGACGAGGCCGCCGAGGTTCGCGTCGCCCGAGAAGTCGGTCACCGCGATCGGCATCGGCTGGAACGAGCCGCCACCGATGCGGAGCTGAAGCTGGGCCTGGGCCGGCCCGCTCAAGCCGATGGCCGCGAGCAGCAGCAGCGCGAGGCCATAGAGGGCGGCGGGCACGTGCCGGGCCCGGGTGAGCGAACGATGCAGCATGGGGTTTGGTCCGGAAACGTTGGAGCGGGTGCCGGCGAGGTCGAGACTTCGGGTCGGCTTCGGCGTCAGGTCGCGGTGAACTCGAACTCCGCGTTGATCGCCTTCCAGTCGTTGTAATAGGGCTGGTACTGCGCCGGGATCTTGTAGGGCGCGCACCGGCGCACGGCGCGCAACGCCGCCTGCGCGATCGACTGGTCGACCGAGCTCGACCCGCCGCGCATTATCCGCGGCTCGGTCGAGAGCGAGCCGTCGGCGTTCAGGCGGATGTCGAGCACCGGCAGCACCACGCCCTGCGCCGCGCCGGGCGGCGCCGAATAGCAGCGCTCGATCTGCTGCTGCAGCATGCCGACGAGGGCGTCGCGCAACGAGGGCGACAGGCGCTGCGCGGTGCCGGTGGCAGCGCCGAGGGAGGCCGTGCGCTGGACCTCGTGACCGGTCGAGCCGGTGGATTGCGACGGCGCCTTCGAAGCCAGGATCGACTTGATGTCGCCGGCATTGAACTTGGCGGCGAGCTCGGCCTGCTTGCGCGCCTTCGCCTCGGCGTCGGCCTTGGCGCGCGCATCCGCGACCGCCTTCGCCTTGGCTTTTGCCGCAGCCTCGGCCTTCGCGGCGGCTGCGGCCTCAGCCTTCTCCTTGGCCTCCTCGGCCTTGGCTTCGGCGATCTCCTTCTGGCGCTCGGCCTCGGCTTCCGCCTTCGCCTTGGCTTCGGCCTTGGCGGCGGCCGCCTTCTCGGCAGCCTTGGCCGCCTCCTTGGCCGCGTCCGCCTTGGCTTTCGCCTCGGCTTTGGCCTTCGCATCCGCAGCCTTGGCTTCTGCGGCGGCGGCTTCCGCCTCCTCGCGCTCGACGAGCTTGGCGAGCTGCTCGCGCTTCACCGCCTCCGCCTTGGCGGCCTCGGCGGCGGCGGCCTTCGCTTCCGCCTTGGCGGCGGCGGCCTTCTCCGCGGCGGCGGCCTTGGCGGCTTCCGCCTTCGCCTCGGCTTTGGCGGCGTCGGCCTTCTCGGCCTCCGCCTTCTCCTTGGCCATCTTGGCGGCCTTGGCCGCTTCCGCCGACGGGTCGGGCTCGTTGACGCGCAGCGGCATCTCGTCGGCGTTGGCGAGCTTCATGTCGCTGGTGCGCGTCGGCGCTGTCGGAGAATCGACTTTCGCGTTCTCCGGCTCCTTCTCTTCGAACTTCTCCGCCTTCTTGTCGGCACGGGGCTTGGCGTCCGACAACGGCTTCTCGGCGTTGCGCTCGCCCTTGGTCAGCTCGGAGAACTGGTTCTCGGTGATCACCTCGACGGGCACGCCCTCCTGCGCCTCGGGAAGCGCGGGCGCGGCGACGCTGAACAGGGCGAAGACCAGCAGCCCGACATGGGTGCCGGCCGAGACCCAGAAGCCCGGTTCGCTGCGGAAGGAGGGGAGCCTCACGGACGCGCTACCGCTGCTCGGGCTCGGTGACGAGCGCCACCTTCTTGAAGCCGCCGCCGGTGACGATCGCCATCACCTGCGCGACCCGGCCGTAGTCGACCCGCTTGTCGCCGCGCACGAAGACGCGCTCCTCGAAGCCGGACTTGGCCTCCAGGGTCAGCTTCGGGATGATGGTGTCGTCGGTGAGCTCGTCCTCGCCGAGGAAGACCTGACCGGACTGGCGGATCGAGATCGTCACCGGCTTGGTGTCCGAGTTCAGGGGCGAGGCCTTGGATTGCGGCAGATCGAGGGGCACGCCCACCGTCATCATGGGCGCCGCCACCATGAAGATGATCAGCAGCACCAGCACGACGTCGATGAACGGCGTCATGTTGATCTCGTTGATCGGCCCGCCGCGCTTGCCGCGCCGCCGCCGCTTGCCGCCCCCTTGAGCGCCCGCCGCCATGCTCATGTGTCGATCCCTTCGCGGTCGGTCAGGCGGCGAGCGACAGGCGCTCGTCGATCTGGCGCGACAGGATGGCGGAGAACTCGTCGGCGAAGCCTTCCAGGCGCGACTGCTGCTTGGAGACCGTGGCCTGGAGCTTGTTGTAGGCCAGCACGGCGGGAATCGCCGCGAACAGGCCGATCGCGGTGGCGAATAGCGCCTCGGCGATGCCCGGCGCCACCACGGCGAGCGAGGTGTTCTTCGAAGCGGCGATCGAGGTGAAGGCGGTCATGATGCCCCAGACCGTGCCGAACAGGCCGATATACGGGCCGGCCGAGCCGATGGAGGCGAGGAACAGCAGGCGGCCCTCGAGGCGCTCGACCTCGCGCTGGATCGTCACGTCGAGCACCTTGTCGATGCGCTGCGACAGTGACTGGATCTGGCGGCCGGTGCCCTCGAACGAGCGCTTCCACTCGCGCATCGCCGCGACGAACAGGGCGGCAAGGCCCGTGGCCGGGCGGTCGTTGAACGAGCGGTACAGTTCCTCCAACGAGCGGCCGGACCAGAACGCGTCCTCGAACGCGTCCATCTCGTCCTTGGTGCGGCGGAACAGCAGCGTCTTGTCGACGATGATCGCCCAGCACCAGATCGACGATCCGAGCAGGCCGATCATGACGAACTTGACGACGACGTGGGCCTGCAGGAACAGCCCGAGCAGCGTCATGTCGGCGACGGGCGCAGCCTGCATCGCATCGGCTGGGTTCATGGTCGGTGGTCCTCACGTCCCCATGGCGGAGCGGCTTCCGAGGGGGAAACCCTCGCGACATCCGGCTGAACCATGGGCGATACCTGAAAAATCGCCCGCGAATCTGTCGAAAGTAGGGTCGTCGCCGCAGCGCACCCTCGACGTCTCGGCCGAGTGAAGCGCCGAACGCGGTTAAGGAAGCGTTGCACGCCGGACCAGGGCGGATCGCAGAATAAGGATGTTATTTCAATCGAGCGAGACACTACTCAAATCGAAGGCGACGAAAGTATTTGATTTATATTAAATGTATTTGATTTCTCATCCTAAGGTTGTAATTTTCATATTCGTCAAAATACCGAGTAAATTAATGGCTTTTTTACCCTGATCGGCGATTCATGGTCGAAGATCCTCGTCAACGCGCTCGTGGTGGGCCCGAGCTTGGGTCATCGATGGGTTTCCATGGCATTCCTGACATTGCGCCGGAGCGCGAAGGCTCCTTCCGTCGAGACGATGTCCGAGTCGCCGCATGCGGTCGACTTCGAAGCGGTCCTCGGAGCCTTGCCCACCAACGTTCTGGTGTTGAATCCGACCACCGCGGCGATTACTTATGCGAACAAGCGGAGCGTGGAGACGCTGAACGCCCTGCGGCAGCACCTGCCGTCCGTCGTCGATCCCAACCGCATGGTCGGCCAGTCGATGGACGTGTTCCACAAGAACCCCCACCACCAGCGCTCGATCGTCGGCGATCCGTCGCGGTTGCCGTGGCGCACCAAGATCAAGCTCGGCCCCAAGACCCTCGATCTTCACGTGTCCGCCGTCCACGCCGCCAACGGCGAGTACATCGCCGCGGTGCTGTCCTGGGCCGACGTGTCGCCGCTCACGGACGGGATCGCCAGCTTCGACCGCACGATGCAGGCCGCGCTCAATCAGACCGCCGCCGCCACGGGCGCGATGCGGCAGGCCGCCGACAGCGTGCTGAACGCCACCGGACAGACCTCTGAGAGCGCGGGACGGGCGGCCTCCAGCGCGGCGGAGACCACGGTCAACGTGCAATCGGTGGCCGCGGCCGTGGAGGAGTTCAGCGCCTCCAATGCCGAGATCACGCGGCAGATGACCCATTCCAGCAGCGTGACGGCGCAGGCCGTGACGGAGGCGCAGCAGGCGATGGAGAACGTCAGCACCCTGTCTGAGACTCGCAGCGCATCGGTGTCGTCGTCGGGTTGATCAACTCGATCGCGAACCAGACCAATCTCCTGGCCCTGAACGCCACCATCGAGGCGGCACGCGCCGGCCCCGCCGGCCGGGGCTTCTCGGTGGTGGCGGCCGAGGTCAAGGAACTGGCCGCGCAGACGGCCAAGGCGACGAGCGACATCTCCGATCAGATCAACATGATCCAATCCGCCACCCGGATGACCGTTTCGTCGATCGAGCGGATCTCCGTGGTGATCAAGGGAATCGATGCCGGCTCGACGACGGTCGCCGCGGCGGCCGAGGAACAGGCCGCCGCCTCGGCCGAGATCAGCCGGAGCGCGCGCGACGCCGCCGACCTGACCACCGAGGTGAGCGGCGGGATCAGCGCGGTGGCGGCCAGCGCCGCGACCTCGACGGATTCAGCACAGACCGTGCTCCAAGCCACCACCGACATGGACAACCAGATGGCCGAGGTCACGCGGGCGGTCGCGACGTTCCTGGAGGAAGTCCGGCGGATCTGATCGCGCCGCCCCCCTTCACGAGAACGTCTTCGAGCGACGCCGCTGCCGACTCGCTCGAAGGCGAAGCGCGTGCATCAAAGGCTGTCGGGAGCGGACAACGCCCGGCGCAGACCCGGGGGCAGGCGGATCGCCCGGCCCTCGCGGACGCAGGCCACGACCACGGACGCGCGGACCAGGAGGTCGTCGCCGCGGAGCACCTCCTGGTGAAGGTGCATCGAGGCGCCGCGCAACTCGTGCGTGCGGGTGAGGATCGTCAGCGCGTCGTCCATCCGCGCGGGCTTCAGATAGTCGATCTCCATCCGGCGCACGACGAAGACCAACCCGTCGGCCTCGCGATGCAGTTCGGATTGGTCGCCCGCCAGCCCGCGCAGCAACTCGGTCCGGCCGCGCTCCATGAAGCGCAGATAGCTCGCATGGTAGACGAAGCCCGAGAAGTCGGTGTCCTCGTAGTAGACGCGCACCGGCAGCGCGTGGGCTTCGATCGATGACGTCACGGTTCGGCGCCGCTCCTGCGCAGACTTCCAGAGGGACAGGCCTGACGAGCCGGCGCCTTGCATTCGGACGAGGCTACCACGTTTGCCGATCGTCGGGACCTTAGTACCGGGTTGGCTCGGTGTTTGGTCGCCTGCCGCGGTTCCGAGGACGCGTCCGCGAAAGCCGGCCGATCGATCGCAGGCTCGCCCTGAACCGAGCCAAAAGCGCCGTCCCGATCCGCCGCGACGCAACGGCCAAGCTCAGTCCTCGGGCGGGCGGCAGGGTTTCGCTGAGCGCAGATCTTCGCCGCCTTACGCGGGTTTGGCGGCTCCCGCCGAAGCCTGTCGAAGACTATACCGCAGCGTAATCGCGCATTCACGCGTAGAAAAATCGAAGTCTTGGATGCATGATCGTTGCTTGAGCGATCGAATGTTAAGCTGCGTTGAGGAATTCGGCCGGAATGTGATCTGGATGCCCAAAATGTGCGGGTCTTATTTCAGCCCCGTTCGGTCTCGATTGGCGCCGCCCTCGTCAACGACCAAGGACCGAAGCATGCACATCCGACCCGTCGCCAAGATCGCCGCCGCCACCCTCGGAACCGCCCTGTCGCTCGTCGCCGCCACCCAGCCGGCCGCCGCCCAGAGCGGAGGCGCGTCCTGGTACGGCAGCGGCCATCGCACCGCGAGCGGCGAGCGCTTCAACCCGAACGGGATGACCGCCGCCCACCGCAGCCTGCCCTTCGGCACCCGCGTCCGCGTCGAGAACCAGCGCACCGGCCGGTCCGTGGTGGTGCGGATCAACGATCGCGGGCCGTTCGTGCGTGGCCGCATCATCGACCTCTCCCGCGGCTCGGCCCGGGCGCTGGGTATGGGCGGTACCACCTACGTCTCGCTGCACGTCATGAACTGATGCGGATGCCGGCCGGCGTTGCCGCGCGCGCCGGCCGGCCCCATCTCCGAGCCTGAACCGGAGCCGCAGCGGACATCATGGCAAAACCCCTCATCGTCGACATCCCGCACGACCTCGGCCGCGACGAGGCGCGCCGCCGCATCGAGACCGGCGTCGAGCAGGGGCGGGCGCTGCTCGCCAAGAGCGGCATCAGCATCGAAAATCTCACCTGGACCGGCGACCGGCTCGATTTCGCGATCTCCGCGATGAAGCAGAACATGAACGGCCAGATCGACGTCGGCCAGGACAGCGTGCGGGTCGAGTGCCACCTGCCGTTGTTGCTTGCGCTCTTCGCCGACAAGGTGAAGCGGATGGTCGGCAAGGAAGGCAACCTGCTCCTGACCAAGAAGTAGCGCGCAAGGCGGCGCGCGCCGGAACACCCGGGGCGACCCCGCCGTTCACGCTCGTCACGCGGCGCGCGCTCAAGACGCGCCGCGACGTCAAGCGAGGAGCGTTTCCCATGGCCGATCCCGGCGCGATCCCCGAGGTGCCGACGAACCCGACGCCTGCCCCCGACACGCCCTACGACCCGCCCACCGTGCCGAGCCCGGGCCCGAGCCCCGAGATCCCGGGCGACAGCCCGAGCGAAGCGCCCGGCATCACCCCAGCCGAGGTTCCGGTGACCACGCCCGGCATGCCGACGCCGACCGGCCCCGCGAACCCGGTTGCCTGAGCGCGCTCCGGTTTACTTGAGCCGACTTCGATTTGTGGTGAGGCGGCCGCGCTGCCATAAGCCCGGCATGGCCGCCCCACCGCTTCTGACCCTTCAAGACGTCGCCCTCACCTTCGGCGGCACGCCCCTGATCGAGGGGGCGGGTTTCTCCGTCGCGCCCGGCGAACGCACCTGCCTCGTCGGCCGCAACGGCTCGGGCAAGTCGACCCTGATGAAGATCGCCGCCGGGCTCGTGGAGCCCGATCGCGGCGTCCGCTTCGTCCAGCCGGGGACGACGATCCGCTACCTCGCGCAGGAGCCGGATTTCTCCGGGTTCGCCACCACCCTCGAATTCGTCGAATCGGGCCTCGGCGATGGCGACGCGCATCACCGCGCCCGCTACCTGCTCGAAAGCCTCGGCCTCGACGGCAGCGAGGACCCGACGCGGCTCTCGGGCGGCGAGGGCCGCCGCGTGGCGCTGGCGCAAGCGCTGGCACCCGAGCCCGACGTGCTGCTCCTCGACGAGCCGACCAACCACCTCGACCTGCCGGCGATCGAATGGCTCGAGGCCGAGCTGAAGGGGACGCGCGCCGCGATGGTGCTGATCAGCCACGATCGGCGCTTCCTCTCGGCCCTGTCGCGCGCCACGATCTGGCTCGACCGCGGGGTCACCCGCCGCATCGAGCAAGGCTTCTCCGGGTTCGAGGCTTGGCGCGACGCTTTCTTCGAGGAGGAGGAGCGCGACCGGCACAAGCTCGAGCGCAAGATAAACGACGAGGAGCACTGGCTCCGCTACGGCGTCACCGCCCGGCGCAAGCGTAACGTCCGCCGCCTCGGCAACCTGCATGCGCTGCGCAAGGAGCGCCGCGACGACCGCCGGCCGGTCGGCACCGTGACGATGCAGGCCGGTGAGGCCGAGGCCTCGGGCACGCTGGTGATGGAGGCCAAGAACGCGAGCAAGAGCTATGGCGAGCGCCGGATCGTCGCCGACCTGTCCCTGCGGGTGATGCGCGGCGACCGCCTCGGCATCGTCGGCGCGAACGGCGCCGGCAAGACCACGTTGATCAATCTGCTCACCGGCAAGCTGCAGGCCGACGACGGGAGCGTCCGCCAGGGCACCAACCTGAAGATGATGTTGCTGGACCAAGCCCGCGCGGTGCTGGAGCCGAGCATGACCGTCACGGAAGTGCTCACCGGCGGCAGCGGCGACGCGGTGGTGGTGAACGGCGTCAGCCGCCACGTAGTCGGCTACCTCAAGGACTTCCTGTTCACCCCCGAGCAGGCGCGTACCCCGGTCTCGGTGCTCTCGGGCGGCGAGCGCAACCGCCTGCTGATCGCCCGCGCGCTGGCGCAGCCGGCCAACCTCCTGGTGCTCGACGAGCCGACCAACGACCTCGACCTCGAAACGCTCGACCTGCTGCAGGAGATGCTCGGCGACTATTCCGGCACCCTGATCTTGGTGAGCCACGACCGCGACTTCCTCGATCGCGTCGTCGGCAGCGTTCTGGTCTCGGAAGGGGAGGGGCGCTGGGTCGAGTATGCCGGCGGCTACACCGACATGGTCAACCAGCGCGGCGTCGGCGTGCAGGCCCGCGCCGGCGCCAAGGGAAAAGCCGAGGCGCGCGGAAAGAGCGAGCCGCGCGAGAGGGCGGATGCCGCGCCTGCTGCCAAGGGCAAGCTGAACTTCAAGGACCAGCACGAGCTCAAGACGCTGCCTGCCCGCATGGAGAAGTTGCAGGGCGTGATCGCGCAGCTGCGCACGGTGCTGGCCGATCCCGGCCTCTATGCCCGCGACGCGGCCCGGTTCGACAAGGCGTCGGCGATGCTCGCCCAAGCCGAGACCGAGCTGTCTGGGGCGGAGGAGCGCTGGCTCGAACTGGAGATGCTGCGCGAAGGCTGAGACCATCCCGGCCTTCATGATGCCGCGATGGCGGTCCATGCCGTCCGGCAAGCCTCGGGGGCGTCGCCGGTGTTGCGACATCGTCCGCTCGCCATGATCCGCTCGTAATGAACCGCTCGCCATGACACACCAAGGCCTGCGTTCCGCGGGCTGGCTCCTCGGGTTGCCTGGGCTCGGCCTAATCTGGGTCGGCGCGACGCTGTATGCCGCGCCGGATATCGCCGCGCGGATCGCGGTGGCGGGCGAGACGGTGGCTCAGGCGACCGAGGCGGGATCGCCCGAGCCGTGGCTGCGCGTCTCGGTCCGCGGGCGTGATCTCGTCGCCGAGGGCGAGGCGCCGGGGCCGGCCGCCCGCGCGGCGGCGCTCGCCCGATTGGAGGCGCTTCCCGAGCCGCGCCGGATCGTCCCCGAGATCGGCCTGATCGAGACGGCCGCGCCCTTCGCCTGGAGCGCGACCCGGACTGCGCCGGATCGCATCGCGTTCTCTGGCAGCCGCCCGGCGGAGATCGGCCGCGCCGCCTTGCGGACGCGTCTGGCCGCCGAGATCCCCGATGAGACCGCGATCGACGACGCGGCGCATGCCGCCCGCGGCGCGCCGCCGGATTTCCCGGCGGCAGCAGCCTACGCCGTCGCGCGCCTGCGCAACCTCGCCGCCGGCGGGACCGCGACGGTGACCGACCTCTCGATCGCGTTCTCAGGTGCGGCGTTGGACCTCGCCGCCTACGACGCCCTGCGCACTGCGCTGACCGACCCGCCGCCCGGCTACACCATTGGGCGCATCGACATTGTGCCCGCGCGGGCCGACGACTTCACCATGAGCGTGTCGCGAAACCCCGGCGGCGGGCTGGTGCTCGACGGGTTCGTGGTTTCGGAATCCGCGCGGGCCGAGATCGGGCGCCTAGCCGGCGAGATCTCCGACGGCACCGCGGTCACGGACCGGATGCGCACCGCACGGGGCCTCGCTAAGGACGTCGACCCGGATGCGCTGGCGAAATTCCTGATCCGCCTGGTCGGGCTGATGCAGGGCGGCGGCGCGCGCTTCGACGGCGCGCGGGTGTCGGTGGCGGGCGATGCCGTGGACAGCCAGGCCGTCGGCGAGATCGAGGCGGTGATGCGGGACGCCCGGCCCGCCGGGGTCGGGGCGGGCTCGGTCGCGCTTGCGGTGAAGCCGCTCTCCCCCTACCGCGTCGCGATCCGCCGCGAGGCTGACGGCGTCAGCCTGTCCGGCCACCTGCCCGATGCCGAGGCGCGCGACCGGCTGCTCGCCGTGGTGCGCCCGCGCTTCTTCCGCGAGCGCATCATCGACCGCACCCGCATCGCCGACGGCGCGCCGCCGGACCTCGCTGCGGCTCTCACCGCCGCGGTGCCAGTGCTGGCGAGCCTGTCGAGCGGCGAGGTCGCGGTCGCCGACCGGACGCTGATCCTCTCCGGCACGAGCCTGTATCGCGAGGCCGCGGCGCGGGTCGCCGCGACCCTGCCGGCGGCGATGCCGGCGGGATGGACCGCGAGCGTGGCGGTGGTGCCGAAGAACCCGGCGCCGACGCGCGACCCCGAGACCTGCCGCAGCGCCGCGACGGCGCTCGTCGGCGGCACCGGCCTGCGCTTCGCGCCCGGCTCAGGCGCGTTGTCACCGATCTTCTATCCCGTGCTCGATCGCCTCGCGGAGCTTGCCAAGACCTGCCCGTCGCTGCGCATCGCGGTCGCCGGCCACGGCGATCCGGCAAAGACCGCCCCGCCGGACGCGAAGGTGGCGGACGCAGCCCAGACGCAGGGTATCGCGAGTGCGGCGCCCAAGCCCGAGGCCGGCAAGGCTGCGTTGGCCAAGCCCGAGCCCACTAAGTCCGGTGAGACCAAGCCGGCCGCGAAGGCGGTGCCCGCAAAGGACGCCAAGGGCTCGAAGGACACCAAAACTTCGAACGACGCGAAGAGTTCGAAGGACGCCAAGGCGGCGAAGGACACCAAGCCGGCCAAGGACACGAAGGCCGGCAAGGAGACCGCCGAGGCGCCGGAGCCCGACCTGCCGCGGCTGCGCGCCGGTGCGGTGGTCGAGTACCTGCTCCAGGCCGGCGCTGGGCTCGACCAGGTCGTCGTCGCCGACAAGCTCTCGGAGCGGCCGGGCATCGCCTTCGCCGTGCTGCCCTGACCTCCGGAAAGGTTTTGCCGTGATGCTCCTCCTCGCCGGCCTGTGGCCGGGATCGTTGGCCGCACTCGTGCTCGGCCTCGCCGTCGGCGGCTTCACTGGGTTGCCGGCCCGGCCGGCGATCCCCGCCGCGCTCGGGGTCGCGACCCTGGCCCTGGCCGCGCTCGCCATCGCGGGGATCGTGCCCGGCGTGCAGGGTTTCTGGCTGGAGAGCGCGGTGGCGATACTGGTGTCCTACCTCGCCGGCTGCGCGTTGGGTGCGCTCGCCCGGAGGTCCGCCCGGGTGCGACCGCACGATCCCCCGACAAGCTGAGGATGGCGCGGAACCAAGGCGCCCCGATCCGGCGTTGCCCCTCCAGACAGAGCCTTCGGGCTCACCGGAGACACGCAACGGACCCCACGCCATGAGACTCGATCGCTCCGCTCGACGCCACATCGGCCTGCGCCCCCGCGCCGGCCTCGCCGCCACCGCCCTGCTCGTCGCCGGCCTTGCCGCGTCCGGCGCGGTCGCCCTGCTCGGCGATTTCGTCGAGCCGGCCCGCGCCCAGTCCGCCGCGAGCCACATCGACCAGCCCACCCCTGCGACCCTGCCGAACGGCGCCAAGCGCGCGAACGGCGACGTCGCGGCGCCGCACGCGCTTAAACCCAGCACCGACGTGATGGACACCGGGACCCTCCCCGACGCGCGGACGAACCCGATGCAGCACTTGCCGGACCGGACGCGCGCCGCGCACTGACCGTCACGACGCAACCTCGTCCCCGCCCCCGCCGTTGATCGGCGGGGGCTTTTTCATGCGCTCCTGCGGCGGCGTCTCGCGCTCCGTCCCTCACAGGCGAAGGAAAGCACCATGGGTCTGCTCGATTCGGTGATCGGCGGCGTGCTCGGGCAGGTGCTCGGCGGCGGACGGGGCAATGCCGGCAACGCGGGCGGCGGTGCGATGTCGCCGATCGTGAAGGCCCTGCTGATGCTGCTGCTCGCCAAGGGCGCGAGCGGCGGCCTGGGTGGAGCGCTCGGCGACATTCTCGGCGGCGGCCAGCGCCGGCCGGAGCCCGGCCCCGACACTGAGCGCTCTGGCGGCGCCGGACCCTACGGCCGCGATCCCGGCCATTCGGCCGACGACGGCGCCGGCCAGGACCCCGGCGACATCGGCGGCTTCGACCAGGAGGGCGGCCGTCGCGACCCG
The DNA here is from genome assembly GCF_008039475.1 of Methylobacterium sp. WL12. Taxonomy (NCBI): domain Bacteria; kingdom Pseudomonadati; phylum Pseudomonadota; class Alphaproteobacteria; order Hyphomicrobiales; family Methylobacteriaceae; genus Methylobacterium; species Methylobacterium sp. WL12. The sequence continues at coordinate 66,358 of NZ_VRUW01000017.1, forward strand.
CCGCTGCCGCCCGGCGACTTCAGCGACCTCTCGGGCATGCTCGACGGACCCGGCGACCGATCCCAGGTTCCTCAACCAGGACATGTCGCACATGAAACGGCGGGCGATCTCGGCGGGCTCGACGGCCTCGTCGATCGCTTCCGCCAGGGCGGTTTGGGCGACGTCATCGACTCGTGGATCGGCCACGGCAGCAACCGCAGCATCGAACCCCACGACCTCGCCCGCGCGCTCGGCCCCGACACCCTCGGCGCTCTCCAAAACCAGACCGGGATGGACCGGGACTCGCTGCTGTCCCAGCTCTCTCAGGTGCTGCCGGAGGTGGTGCACGGGCTCACGCCGCAGGGACGGGTGCCGGATTTGGGGGAACGGAAGTCTTGGTAATTAGAAGCTGTAATTTTTAGGGTTATTTAAGCATACACGATGCCTGCACGAATAAGTGCGATCATCGTGTATTTTTCAGGGGTATACATTGCATCTAGCCAGTGAGCCCAAGTATTGTGCTTTTTAGATCAAAATTTATACGTGAGGTAATATGGAGAGTTACAAGCATATGGTACGAAATACTGATTTTCTGGATGAAATTATAT
>NZ_VRUW01000180.1:0-2848 GCF_008039475.1 Methylobacterium sp. WL12
TCGTTGAGGATCGGGTGTTGTGGCTTGGGCGGGGCAGGTCGGGCAGGGGTAGCGCAGGCGAGTAGCGCAGAGCCGAAACGGGCGGTGATGTTCATGGCGCGTCTCCGGGGGCAGACTGCGGCGGATCGAGAAACGCAACCTTGAGCCCGGCTGCGAGACCGTGAAGGGCAGCGGCGGCGGCCTGCTGGCGAACCTCGCGGGCATCATCGCGCGTCTCAATGGTTACGGCGGCTGTCATGGCGGCTTGGCGTGCGGCCTGGATGCCGGCGGCGAAGGCGGCGGTCTCGCGGGCGTTCATGGCCTTACTCCAAGATATTTTAATCCGCCACGACGCGTGCGCAGCGTCACGTCAAGAATGAACCTGATGCCCCATCTTAGTCTCATGCAGAAAGAAACGAACCCGAACCAGGGTTTGTCCTGCAAAGGAGCTAAGTCATCAACATGAAGACCCGTATCGCCGTCATCGCCACCGCTCTTGTCCTTGGCGTTGCTCCGATCTCGTCCGCGATGGCTTACGACAGCCCCTCCCGCTACACCGGCTTTGCGCCGTACGATGTGAAGACGACCGGTTCGTTCAATAGGTACGAAGGTGGCTTCCACCTTGACCCGGCCACTTGCCCCCTGAGTTCGGCCGCTGAGGGCAACGCCAACCAGCAGAACTTCCCGGTCAAGCAGTACGGCCAGACCACCGGCGGAAACCGCTGCTGATCGGCTGGTAGGTTCGCAGGCATGAAACTGAAACCCTTCAGCTACATGATGATCGGGGCCTTCGCGGTCGGCCTCATCGTCACCGTCATTGGGACGGCAGGTGCCATGGTCGGCTTCTGACGGCGGAACTGGGAACAACATCGGGTTTGTGCGGCAGGGCGAAAGCCCTGCCGTTTTCGTGTGCGCGGTTGGCCGAACCTGAATAGGGGCAAGGCTCTCCCATGGGGTCATCGGTAGGCCCTCCATGGCGCTCGCAGCCTCAAGCGTGTCAGTGTCCCGTGCTCGGGCGCAGACATGATTGCGACCGGAGACGGGTAGGGGCGTAGAATGGCTGGTATTCTGGAGGGAGCTGGCCTTGAACCGCTGCTCGCGACGGTGATGAGGCCGTGGGTGAGTGCGGTCGAAACAGCCTCACCTGGCATGCATGGGATGATGGCGTCTGCCACGTCCAGCACAGCTGCGAGCCTGAAACGCCGCGTCGTTGTCTTGCCGGCGCTCGGCTCGGCGCTCGAAGTGGCTGTTGCAGCATCCAACCTCTTTGCAGCTGCTCTCGATACGAAAAACGGCCGGGTGGCCGAGCAGCGCGCGACAGCGCTCGGGGCCTTGGTGGTGTTGATCGAGAACCTACGGTCAGCCGAGCCAAGTGAGGACACCCGAGCGCTTGGGCTGGGATGGTGACGAGCACGCTTGCGCCGTCTGTCAGCGGCGTCATCAAACGCTAGTTCAAGGCTCTGTGCGACGGCGATCAGTCGTTGCCAGCCGGACACCGTTCCATGGCCCTCGAAAAGCATTCCGATCAGCAAGCCCGCATCTCGGACGCTGACCCGAACATCGTGGCCTTCGAGATGATCGAGGACGGGAAGGTGATCCACGTCGAGATCCCAGTCGACGTGATGCATGCAGAATTCGGTGCGACCAGGCTTGGTCCCGTCGAGTTCTTTGAGTCGCATCGTGACGTGATCGAGGGAACGGCAAAGCAGACTTATGAGCGGCTTTCGGAACCCGCCGAGCATCTGCGGATGACATTTGAGGATTTTTCCGCGCCGGGTTCGAGAGCCAATGCGTCGGACGAACTGAACTGACACAACAGCTGGCTGCCGGAGGGCTGAAGGGTCCGACGACGCAGCGAGTAGGCTTGCGATGGTGGGCGTCATGTGCGCCATCCCGGCAGACCGGCCCACGCCTCCGCAAGGGCACCCTCGCGCCCAGCCTGATCCGGAGCGGCCTCGACGACCTGGCGCAGTACCGCCTCCATCGCGTCGGACCCGCCTATGGCGGCCGCATCCTGACCGTGGCGACGGATAGCCGAGCGGTACGCCTTCACGGCAGGCCCAACCTTCGGCCCACTCTCCATCGCCGTCAGGATGGCTCCCAAGGCGGCCACGATGGGTGCTGTCTCGCGCCAGGTCGTTAGCAGTGGCGATGCCTCAGCAGGTTCAGCCTTTAGCTCCTGAGGCTGCCCAGGCGGCGGCGATGCGAAGCTGGTGGTGAGGGGACGCTTCATAGCGGTTCTCTCCAGGTGGCATTCTATGGCAGCGGCGATGGTGAGGGTCTGAGCGCCCCCGGCGGTCATCTCGGCGGCATCGCGAACCGCGCGGGCTTCGATGGCGCGGACGGCGGCGAGAAGACGGTCGTGGGTCGGGATCATCGGCCGAAATCCCAGATCGGAATGCCCTGCGGCCGACCGGGCATCTCGCGGTGGGTCAGGTGTCCGAAGGAGATAGTCGCTGCCGTGATAGCGCGGACGGGGCCTCCGATCGGCAGGACGAGGCCGCCACAGGCATCCGTGCGGATGATGCCGATTTCTGCGTGGACCCCGAACAAGCGAGGCGTGGTCCAGCCCAATGCCTCGGCCTGATCCCCGAAGGTGTCGAGGAAGGCGAGGGCGCGAGCGTGAACCGAAGCCCAGCCGGTAGCGGTGTAGCCGGGGCAGGGGATGCGGTCGGGAGACAACGCCGCGAAGGCAGAGCGCCACTTCCGCAGCCCTTCGCCAAAAACTTCCGCAACCTCGAATTTAGCCAATTCCTTTTGTTCTGAGTAACTTAGTGAAATTTCCGCAGCTTCCGCAACTTCCGCAAGGTCGTTGCGCGAAAGCGCGGGTGGGCGAGCCTGCGACCCCTCATTTCCCGCGTAAGTATAT
>NZ_VRUW01000181.1:0-2768 GCF_008039475.1 Methylobacterium sp. WL12
GGGCGAGGCTCGGGCCGCTCGCGGCCGCCGGGGGGGGCGCCGGCCGGGCCTTCGCGCCCGCCGCCACGACCTTCGCCGCCACGCCCTTCGCCGCCGCGTCCGCCCGGGCCTTCACCGCCGCGCGGTCCGCGCTCGTCGGGGCCGCCCTGCGCCAGGAGGATCGTGCCGGAGGCGCCGTCCTCGCGGGCGAAGGCGGGTGCAGCGAGGACGAGCCCGGGCAGCATCGTGCCGGTCAGGAGCAGCAGGCGGAGTGTCCGCATTCGGTCGGCCTCGAAGGATCGTGGAAAGCCCAATCGAACCCACGAGCGCCGGGATGGTTCCGGCGCGGCGCCGCTCAGGGGGGATTCGCCGAGGACGCCTTGGCCGGCCCGATCCGGTCGAGGGCGATGATCCGCACCGTGCGCTCGGCGGTGCCGGTGGCGGACGGCTCGGCGGACAGGTCGGGCGCCGGCTTGCCCGCCACCTCGACCGGCAGGCCCGAGCGCTCGGCGGCGTCGGCGGCCAGCACCGCCGCGGTCCGGTCGGCGCGGCCGACGAGGGTGAGGCGGACCTTCGGGCTCGGGCGCGAGAGCGCCTCGGCCTGCATCGGGGTGACGAAGATGTCGCCCTTGTGCCGCACCAGCATGCTCTCGGCCTTGGTCAGCGACTGCGCCCAGGTCTTGTCGGCGGGCTTGCACGAGCAGTTCGGCACGAAGGCCTTGCGGAACTTGAAGGCGTTGGCGAGCGACACGTAGGCCTTGCTGCCCTTCACGGTCGCCGCCGACTTCAGGGCGTCGTCGCCGTAGGGCATCGAGTAGGCCGCAGCCTCCGTTCCGGGGCAGAGCGCCTGGCACATCTCGTCGGCGCCGGTGCGGCCCTCGGGCAGGTTGCGCATCGGAAAGTAGGCGCCGTCGCAGGTCCGCACGCAGATCACCTGCGCGCCGCCGCGGGCATGGGTCTCGCCGGTCGCCGGGTCGACGCGTGCGGAGTCGGCGCAGGACGAGGCCACCAGCCCCTGGAGCTGGCGGCGTCGGGCGCCGGTGTCGTCGATCGCCGCGCCGCCATAGGTGGCGTTGAGCGCGCGGATGCGCTGCTCGACGGCGCCGCATTGCGGGGGCCGCGTGTCGAAGAACAGGAAGGTGCCGCCCTCGCAATTCAAGGAGCGGTGATAGGCCTCGAGCCGGCCGATCTCGCTCTGCAGCGCGCGCACCGTGCTGGCGCCGTTGCTCAGGCTCGCCAACTCGGAGCGGTAGCGCAGGCAGGCCGCGCTCGGCAGGCGGCTCGGCGCCGGGGCGGAATTTTCCGCGGCCGGAACCGGGGTTTGGATCTGGTCCTGGGCGTGCGCGGCCACGGTCGCGCCGAGCCACAGCGCGAGGATCGCGAGCGGGCGGCGGAGCGGGCGGAATCGAAGGCGCGTCGACGGCATGGCTGAACGATCGGGGGTTCGGCGCAGGGCGGTGGGTGAACGGTTCGCCGCGTCGTGAAGGTCGGCGCCGGGAAACGAAGCCCCGGCGGGCTTAACTTTTTTAAACGCCCTCGCGCATCGGCGACAGCCCTCCTACATGCCCGCGACGACACAAGCGGGGGAATGGTGAACGATGTTGCTTCGGGGTCTCACACGCGGCGCGCGGGCCGCGCTGCTCCTGTCGGCGCTGGTCGGCCTCGCGGGGGCCGCCGCGGCGCAGGAGCCCGACCGGATCTTCGACAAGTCGACGGTCTGGCGCCCGCTCACGCCCAACGACAAGCTCGTAGTCTACGGCGTCGACGACCCGCTCGTGAGCGGGGTGGCCTGCTGGTACAGCCAGCCGGAGAAGGGCGGCATCAAGGGCACGCTCGGCCTCGCCGAGGACGTGTCCGACATCTCGCTCGCCTGCCGCCAGGTCGGGCCGGTGCAGTTCTCGGGCAAGTTCGGCCAGGGCGAGGTGGTGTTCAGCGAGCGCCGCTCGCTGGTGTTCAAGTCGATGCAGATCGTGCGCGGCTGCGACGTGAAGCGCAACACGCTGATCTACATGGTCTATTCCGACCGGGTGATCCAGGGTTCGCCCAAGAACTCCACCTCGAGCGTGCCCCTGATGCCCTGGGGCACCGAGCCGCCGCCGAAATGCGGCGCGTTCCTGAAGGGCTGAGCGCCGCGCTGTCCCTCCCTCTTTACGGGGGAGGGAAAGGCTCGGCCCAAATCCCGAAAGCCCTCAATCCTGGCAGGTGATGCGGATCGGGCGCTCGGCCGGCTTCGTCACGGGGAGGTCGATGGCGCCGGTGTATTCCTCGGCCGCCGCGATCCCGTAGGCGTTGGCGGTGGCGTAGCCCTGCGCCTCGCACCAGGCGTTGGCGACGACCTGGCCGCACTCGCTGCCGGGGCTCGTCAGGCACTCGCCGACGCCGTAGCCGTCGCTCGACGGGATCAGGAAGGTCTTCTCGACATGGGGCGCCGTCTTGGCGGCCGGGGTCTCGCCGTCGCCCGCGGCGAAGGCGCCCTGCGCGAGGGTGACGAGGAGGGCAGCGGCAGCGAGTGCGCCGAGGCCGGCAGCCGAGCGTCGCATGGATACGTCCTTGTTCAGGGGTGGCCCTGGTTCGAAGTCTTGCGTGCGGATCGTGAGCGAGCGCCAAAATCCGACGGCGGGGTAAACAAAGGCTTTCCGGCGTCGACCGCGTTTCGTCCGCTGGGCCGATCGCGCCGGTCTCGAATTCTTGACGGATTTCGGGTAGCCCGATCCGGTCCGCCGGACCGTCGCCGATCCGCAACACGGCCCGGCGCGAAGCCGGCGGCAATGCGGCGGGGCGGGTCGCGC
>NZ_VRUW01000182.1:0-2727 GCF_008039475.1 Methylobacterium sp. WL12
CCCGCAACCATCCGCCAGCGTATCCCCCTCCCGCCGCCGCGTTCTTCGCACGGCCCTGACCGCGATGGTCGGCAGCGTCGTTCCTAGCGTCATCGATCTGAATGAGGCCCGAACGATGGCGCAAGAGGCCAAGGCACAGGAGCCCCAGGCGGTGACGGACGGGCCGACGACCTTCGCCACGGTGGCCCGCCTCGCGGAGCGGTTGGCCGGCGCACCCTACGTCGCGCCCCCCGAAGACCTGCCGCCGGCGCTGGCCGGGCTGACCTACGACCAGTACCGCGCCATCGTGTTCCGCCCGGCCGCGTCCTTGCGCTTCGGGCGACACTTCAGCGCGCAGCTGTTCCACCGCGGCTTCCTGCAGCGCAAGCGCTGCGCCCTGTTCGTGCAGCCGAAGGCCGGGCCAGCGCATCCCATCGCCTACGAATCCGGCCTGTTCGACCTCGGCACCGCGCTGGCCGGCCAGAGCTTCCCGGCCGGCCTCGGCTTTGCCGGCTTCCGGTTGCACTTCGCCGCCAGCGACACGCCGCCCGGGCGGCCGCGCGGCTTCCAGGAGGAGTTCCTGGTGTTCCTCGGCGCCTCCTATTTCCGCCTGCGCGGCGAGGGCCAGGAATACGGGCTCTCGGCCCGGGGCGCGGCCATCGGCACCGGGTCTTCCACCGGCGAGGAGTTCCCCGACTTCACCGCCCACTGGATCTGCGAGCCCGAGGACGACGCCCGCACGATCACCGTGCTCTCGCTGCTCGACAGCCCGAGCCTGGCCGGCGCCTACCGCTTCGACATCACGCCCGGCGATCCGGCGCGCATCCAGGTCACGGCCTCGCTCCACCCGCGCAAGAGCATCCCGCAGCTCGGCCTCGCGCCGCTGACCAGCATGTTCCTGCACGGCCAGAACGGGCCGGGCGCGCGGGGGGCGAAACCCTTCGACGACTTCCGGCCGCAGGTGCACGATTCCGACGGGCTGGTGGTGCGCGCCGGCGCTGACCAGCTGTGGCGCCCGCTGGTCAACGGACGGCCGAGCCCGCAGATCTCGTCCTTCCGCGCGGCGCCGCTCTCGGGCTTCGGGCTGATGCAGCGCGAGCGGAACTTTGCCGCCTACCTCGACGTCGAGGCGCGGCACGAGGCGCGGCCGGGGCTGTGGGTCGAGCCCGGCGCTCCGAAGCTCGAGATGGTCGCGGCCGGCGCCTCGCCGCGGGCCGGCGACGTGTTCGCGGCCGGCCAGGTGCAGCTGTTCGAGATCCCCTCGGTCGAGGAGTACATGGACAACATCGTGGCGGCCTTCGTGCCGGACGCGCCTGTCCGCCCCGGCCACCCGATCGCGCTGACCTACGGGCTGACCACGGTGGGCGCCGAGCCCGTCCCGGCTCTGCCCGGCACGCTGGCCCGCGTGGTCTCGACCCGCGTCGGCTCGCCCGACCGCCTGCGTCCGGTCGACCCGCCGATCGCCGGGCGGCGGCTGTACTGCATCGACTTCGCAGGACCGGACCTGCCCCAGGGCGCCCTCGACGCCGAGGGTGCGGGCGTCGGCGCGGAGGTCTCGGCCAGCGCCGGCACGATGCACGACCCCGTCGCCGCGCCGGTGCCGCAGACCGGCGGCTGGCGCATCTACGTGGAGTGGCGCCCCCCGGCCGCGCTGCCACCGGGCGACGTGGTGCTGCGCGCGCACCTCACCCGCGGCCGCCGCCGCATCAGCGAGACCTGGGACGCGTCGGCGTGAGCCCAAGCTGGCGGGGGCGGGGTCATCCCCTCTCCCCGCCAGCGGGATGCACGGCTCCGCGTTCGCATCACGTCAGCCCGTAGCCGCAACCCTGGCGTGAAACCGAACGCAGCCCGGCAGCTACAACTGACCAAAGGTTGCTCTCGGTGCGTCGATGCCGACAAGCTCGGCCGAGTATCGCGAATCAGGTCGGCTTCGAAGCGGGGCTAGGGTGGACGAGGACGATTCCCAAGCGGCGGAACCGGCGCCGCGCCGACGCCGTCACCTGCCGGCCGCCGAGCGCGAGCGGCAGATCGTCGAGGCGGCCACGCGCTTCTTCGCCGAGCAGGGCTTTGCCGGGCAGACCCGCGAGCTCGCCGCGCGTATGGGCATCACCCACTCGGCGATCTTCCGCTACTTCCCGACCAAGGAGGCCCTGATCGAACGGGTCTACGACCAGGTCTTCGTCGCCCGCTGGAACCCGGATTGGGGACCGATGGTGCGGGATCGCAGCCGGCCGCTCGAGGCGCGGCTGGTCCAGTTCTACCGCGAATACGCCGCGCGGATCTTCGACTACGAATGGGTGCGGATCTTCGTCTTCGCGGGCCTTCGCTCGGTCGACATCACCCCCCGCTACCTCGCCATCGTGCGCGAGGCCCTGATCCTGCCGGTCTGCGCCGAGTTGCGCGCCGAGTTCGGCCTCGAACCGCCGGACGCGCTGCCGCTGCAGGAGCGCGAGATCGAGGCGGTCTGGGCGCTGCACGGCAAGGTGTTCTACATCGCCGTGCGCAAGTACGTGTACAACCTGCCGACGCCCGAGGATGTCGGCCCGATCCTCGCCGACGACGTGTCCGTCTTCATGTGCGGAGCGCCGGCTCTGTTCCGGGCGATCCATGCGGATGCGGCGGCGCGGGGGCAGGCGGCGGGCTGACCGCCCTTACCCGAACGCCCCCCGGTCCCGATGGCAGGCGACCGTGTGCGCTGCTCCGACCGGGCGGGGCAGCGGCAGCTCCGTCCGGCAGACGGCGATGGCG
>NZ_VRUW01000183.1:0-2716 GCF_008039475.1 Methylobacterium sp. WL12
ATATTGTTCATTGTTGAATTCGTAAATCGGATTTTTTCCTTTGCGGAAATATCGATGATTGCTTCTGATAAATTTAGAGGCCTCTTATCGATTGCCCTGAATGCCGCACTCATCGACCTGCTTGGCTGGTCAAATCCGTCAGGCTTACCGCTGACAAATATAAGTGCGTCATTCGGAATAGCAATCTACCCGATGATGTTTCCGTCCAGATGCTTGCCAGTATAAGCTACCCACGTTGTCTCATGCCAGTTCGCATCAAATATCTCATGGGTCGAGCCAAAAGACTGGCCTGAGATGTTATGCGTATCGATCTCAGCATGGGTGAAGTGCCAGGTATCATCGTAGAATTGCTTTAGCACTCGATTGCCATCTTGAGTCACTTCGGTGACATCGGCTGAAATCTGCTGATAATTCTTGTCAAAGTGCTGATCGATGGTCTTGCCAGGAGCATCTTTGGTGACGATTTCTGCGCCGGTACGCTGCCAGTTGAAGTCGAAGCTGTCGGTCACCACGCGGTTGGCTTCCGTGGTCACCACCTCGTAGCCCTGAGCCACCGTATGGGTGACGGACGTCGAAGCGGGTGCGCTGCTCTCCAGGTTGAACGCGAACGTGTCGGAGCCGGTGTTGCCGGCGGCATCCGTCTGGCTGGCCAGGATGGTGTGGGCACCGAGCTTCAAGTTTGCGGGCGTGAAGTCCCAGTGACCGGTGCTGTCGGCGGTGACGGAGCCCAGCGCGGTCGTACCCTCGCTCAGCGTCACCTTCGCTCCGGCTTCCGCCGTGCCGGTCAGGGCTGCGTTGGTGGTGATCTTGTCCGTGCTCGAGGTGCCCGTGTCCTGAACCAGGCCGAGCTTTACCACCGGCGCGACGGTGTCGACGGTGTAGCTGATGCTGCTGCTCTTGCCGGTGCCCGCCGCGTTGGTGTCGCTGGCGCTGATCTGGTGGCTGCCTTGCTGGTTCAGCAACGAAACGGCGGCGCTCCACTTGCCGTCGGCCTGGACGAGGGCGGTTCCGATCTCGGTGGCGCCATCCAGCACATGCACGGTCGTACCGGCATCGCTCACGCCTACGGTACCGGCGAGCTTGACCGCCAGCGTGTTCGTCAGACCACCCGAGGACGTGATCGCAACCGTCGGTGCGTTCTGCAGGGTGAACGCGAACGTATCGGAGCCGGTGTTGCCGGCGGCATCCGTCTGGCTGGCCAGGATGGTGTGGGCACCGAGCTTCAGGCCTGTGGGCGTAAAGTTCCAGTGGCCGGTGCTGTCGGCGGTGACGGAGCCCAGCGCGGTCGTGCCTTCGCTCAGCGTCACCTTCGCTCCGGCTTCCGCCGTGCCGGTCAGGGCTGCGTTGGTGGTGATCTTGTCCGTGCTCGAGGTGCCCGTGTCCTGGACCAGGCCGAGCTTCACCACCGGCGCGACGGTGTCGACGGTGTAGCTGACGCTGCTGCTCTTGCCGGTGCCTGCCGCGTTGGTGTCGCTGGCGCTGATCTGGTGGCTGCCCTGCTGGTTCAGCAACGAGACGTTGGCGCTCCACTTGCCGTCGGCCTGGACGAGGGCGGTTCCGATCTCGGTGGCGCCATCCAGCACATGCACGGTCGTGCCGGCATCGCTCACGCCCACGGTGCCGGCGAGCTTGACTGCCAGCGTGTTCGTCAGGCCGCCCGACGACGTGATCGCAACCGTCGGGGCCGTAAGGGGTAGAGTGGAGGTTGCACCCTGAAGGCTGCTGATAGCGCTCTTGTAGGCAGCGCCTGCGGTGGCGTTTGCGCCCGTGCTCAGCTGGCCGCTGTAGCCCCCGCCGTTCGAGTCCCAGTAGTTCTCGTAGACCATGTTGTGGTCGGCCATCCACTTGGTCATGGCCTGGACGTAGGGAGCGGCGTTGTCGCTGGCGACACCCCATTCGGAGATGGCGGTGGCCTTGCCGTGGGCTGCGGCGAAATCCTGCTGCCACTGCAGGCCGTAGGCGCGGGTGACCTCGCCCTTGAACCCCTTGGCGGCATCGGTGCCGTCCCACTGGGTCATGTAGTAGACGTCGGTTCCAATCACATCGACGTACTTGTCGCCCGGATAGGCCTTCTCCGGGTTCATGTTGCCACCATCGTTGACGGTGTCCCACACGAACTTGAACTTGTCGGACACGGACCGGAAGGTGTCGACAAGGTTCTGGAAGGACTTGATGAACGCGGCCTCGTGGCCGTTGGCGGCCCAGGGCTCCCAGCTGCCGTTGAATTCCCAGCCGACGCGGACGTAGATGTTGCCGTCGCTGCTGGCCTTGGTCTGCGCCAGGCCCTGTGCGGCCTTGAGGAAGTGGTCGTTGAAAGCGCCCGTGGCGACCTGCTCAAGCGAGGTGCCGGTGACCGTCAGCGGCACCGACCAGATGTTGGAGGCGGCAGTGTTCTTCCACAAACCCGCTTGCCACGGGACAGCACTATCGAACCCGGCCCAGCTATCGTTGTTGAGGTAGTGCAGCACGTTATTGGGCGTACTTCCAACCCAATTGGAATACGAAGCAAAATCGGCCGGATTGTTACCTGCATATACACCAGTCTGCGTCATGCCCGTCCCCCGACAGAAATACTTGGTCAACAAATCTTAAACGAGGCTAATAACACTCCAGGCCCGCAAGTTGGTGGCCTATCAGCCACACTTTGTTTTGTTAATAAGCAGAGCCAAAAAATCCTGATACCTTAGAAGCTCATCATAAAATGCGAAGCATTAAC
>NZ_VRUW01000184.1:0-2713 GCF_008039475.1 Methylobacterium sp. WL12
CGTCGCGGCCGGAGCGGAAGTGTTTCTGCGTGCGCTGGAGCAGGTTCATCAGCCCGCCCTGACTGAGGGTGAGCCCGAACAGATCCGACAGCGCCGCCTGCAGCCGCTCGTAGGACAGCGCCTGGAACGTCTTCAGATACGTCGCCACCGCATGGAGCCGTGGGCCGAAGGGCGTGCCGCGTGCCGCCTCCGGAACCGGCGCGACGACCCGCACCCGGCACGTCGGGTACTGCACGGCCAGCCGCAGGTGTTGGGTGACGGCCGGCGCCACCTCCGGCAGCTCGATCCGCTCGGACACGCTCACGACCTCGGCGGGAAGATCCTGTTGCAGGGAGCTGCCGCAGCACGTGCAGCGTTCTGCACGATGATCGACAACGACATCGGGCTCCTCGCTCATCACGCGGCTATGACCCTCGTGCCCGGGCTTGGCACCGCCAGGCTTCGCCTGCTCGCGTCGCTCCTTGCGATCGGTCGCGGGCGGCTTCGAAGACGTGCGTGAGGTCTTCTCCGTGCGCTGTAGTCGCAGCACCAGCTCGATCAGCTCATCGCGGCTCAGCCGCTCAAGATCGCTTCGGCCCATCCCACAAAGGAATCAGCCAAATCCGACCCGCGCAAGAGGGTGGGTAATTACCGGGCCGAAGGCGCGAAATTAATATTAACGCGATTAAAATTGCGGCTGGTAGCTGCGATTTGTGAATACTCAGTAGTTTTACTGAGCTGGACGGGCGCAAATTTCATGCTAGCAGTCAGAAAATTGTTATCGCATGAATCATCAATATGACAGCGACTGAAATCACAACCGGAGACCGCGAAGCTCGTTTCTCCGAGTTTTGGAAGCATAGACTTGAATCAAATATTCGTGTTCGTCAGCACATTATGCGGGACTGGCGGCTGACATTACAAGCGATTGGAGATCTTCTCTCGCTCCAACGGCTCGAACTCAATGTAAGCTCTAGCTCGGGCGGTCTAATGATTGAGCAGAGTCTCAGGCGTTCCGTTTTTGGAGTTTTTACTCTCGCTCAAACTGGCGCCTGCGTCCTGTCTGTACCTAAAGTGTCTGGCGAGTATTCATTGGGGGCTAGCAAGCAAACTCTTCGGCGTAAGTCCCGTAGCGCTGAGAAATCCGGCATCGCATGCCGCGTCATCAACGATGAAATTGAGCAAATAAACCTTATAGGCCAACTGGATAGCGCCTTGGTGTCTAAGGCTGATCTACGCTACCGGAACTCTCATGCTGATCATCGTTTTTTGGTCGGGGTCGGCTTGTGGAGCGTAGCCTATGGGCAGAACGGGGAACCTCTTGTGATTGCAGTGGTGCCACGAGAGGGGACGTGGGCACTACTCAGATTGTTCATCTCTTTAGGCCAAACACCACAGCATTCCGATGCTCGCTATCTCCTGACCCAGTTCGTGGTTGAGCGCCTGTCACATGAGGGCGTCCAGCATTTGGTGGATACAGTCGGCCCATCCGAGTTGACCGCAGGATTGCAGCACTTTCAACGGATGCTTGGATTTCGCATCGCTCGCGTTAAGTTTATCCATGACGCGCGGCCATGGTCGATTAAGAACGCCGGTAAGATCTTAAAAGTCATTTATAGGGCAATCGCATATAATAATCGACCCGGCTTTGCGGAGATAGCCGGGTCGATTGCCCACGATGCTGCTGTAACCAAGAGTTGAATAATTATCGCGAAGCTTTTTATCAGCCTGACGAACGTCCGTAGATGTCTTCGACGCGGATGATGTCGTCCTCGCCGGTGTAGGATCCGACCTGGACCTCGATCAGCTCGAGGGGGATCTTGCCGGGGTTGGTGAGGCGGTGCATCGAGCCGATCGGCAGGTACACCGCCTCGTTCTCATGAACGAGGACGACATCGTCGTTCAAAGTGACTTCCGCCGTACCCTTCACCACCACCCAGTGCTCGGCGCGGTGGTGGTGCTTCTGCAGCGACAGGCGCCCGCCCGGCGTCACCATGATGCGCTTGACCTGGAAGCGTTCGCCGATGTCGACCCGCTGGTACCAGCCCCAGGGCCGGTACATCCGCCGGTGCGCGTCGGCCTCCGGGTGGGCGCGGGCGCGCAGCACCCCGACCAGCTCCTTCACCCGGCCCGACTGCGCCTTGGAGGTCACCAGCACCGCGTCGGGCGTCGCCACCACCACCACGCCGTCGAGGCCCACCACCGTGGTCAGGCCCTCGCCCTCGCTGTGCACCAGGCTGTTGGTGGTGCCCAGCACTTCGACCCGACCGCGCAGCGCGTTGCCGGCCTCGTCCTGCGGCAGCACCTGCCAGACCGCGTCCCAGGTGCCGACGTCCGACCACGGGAACGAGACCGGCAGCACCCCCGCCCGCGTCGTACGCTCCATCACCGCGTAGTCGATCGAGATCTTGGGCGCCTTGGCAAAAGCTGCCGCATCAAGGCGAACGAAGTCGAGATCGGTGGTTGCGTTGTCCAGCGCCGCGCGGGCGGCGGAGAGCACCTCGGGCGCGTGCGCCTCGAGCTCCGCCAGCATCAGGTCGGCGCGAAACAGGAAGTAGCCCGAATTCCACAGGGCGCTGTCCGCGATCAGCGCGGCCGCGCCCTCCGCATCCGGCTTCTCGACGAAGCGCGCCACCGCGAAGGCGCCCTCGGCCTCCGGCAGCGCGGCCCCGCGGCGGATGTAGCCGTAATCGGTCGCCGGCCGCGTCGGCTCGACGCCGAGCGTCATCGTGTA
>NZ_VRUW01000185.1:0-2702 GCF_008039475.1 Methylobacterium sp. WL12
CTGCCGCCGTCTCGCGAAGGATTGGGAATGCAAAAGCCGGAAAGGGCGAGCGTTCGTCCTCTTGGCCTCCATCCGCCTCATGACCCGAAAGCTCTGTCAGAAAACATCATGATGCCGGACAGACTCTCAGAGTACCGACTCAGCTACCGCTCCCGATCGTACCGAGCGAGGGTTTGCGGCACTTTGAAAGGGTGACGGATTTTGAAACGCGAGACTCACGAGGATGGATCTCGCCCGAGCAATGTCACGCAATCGGACGTTTGCGTGACAGTCTGTATAGGCGCACCGTGCCTAACCAGCGTTAGGACAATGGGCGTTATGGAACACCTGTTTGGGACGCTGCGAAGTCCGCCTTGTAGCTGCCGCCGCCCTCAAGGAACGGGTCGTTGGCCTCACGGATTCTTGCCGCTGCATCATCGTACAGGAAGGGCAGGAAGGCATAGCGCCTGCCTTGGGTCACGCGCGAGACTGCATGCAGCAGGGCGCAGGGAAATACGATCGCGCATCCCGGTGGAGCCTTGAAGCTGCGTGGGCCATATTCAGGAAAACTGACCTCACCGCCTTCGAAATCCGCATTCAGGTTGATTGACACCGCAAAGCGCCGGTAGGCGGTTCCCTTTGAGGTGTTGTCACGGTGCGGCCGGAAATGTGCCGCGTCCTCCGCGGCGTAGCAGCCGACGATGTAGCGCTCCATCCGCGTGGAATGGAACGCATAGATCTTGTTCAGCTCCGGATTGATCCGCCGCAGGAAACGCGCCTGGATGGCACGGATCAGGCCGGCATCCTCGATCGTACAATCTCTTCGCCGCTTGTGCTTGTGGTCGCTGATATGAACGGTCATGCCGTTCACCTCCCGCATGAAGCCACTCTCCTCACCGCCTTGTTCGTCGTAGAGCCCGATCAGGCGCCGGCAGAGGTCCGGCTCGAACACATTGGGCAGGACCAGGATCGGAGGTGGAACTTCGAACCCAGCAAAATGAGACGGAGGTGGCAGGCTGGCCAGATAGGCGAATAGGGCTTCCGCGCCCTTGCCCTCCCCATCCAGAGGGAAGACGGCCATCACGCGCAGCGTCGGGTCCAGCACCATCCAGAAGCGGCGAGTGGGGAGTGCCTGGCCCAGGACACCGTCCTTGGGGATGGCCCCATACAAGCGACACACCGAACCGTCGAAATCCCAGAGGTAGCGCAGGCCGGGCAAGCGCTCCCGGACACGGGGTTCCGCCTCATCGCCAGGATCGAGGCTGACCCCGAAGAAGCAGGCCGTCTCATCGTTAAAGAAGGCCTGCTGGGCCTCTACGGCCTGGATCGCAGCCTTGCCGCCTGAATCTGCAGCGGACAAGAAAAACCCCAACACGACGTAGCGCCCCGCGACGGTGTCAAACACGTAGCGCTCATTGCTAGTGGAGCGTTGGGTGAACCAGGGTGACGGGTCACCGGGGCCGAGCCGCTCGAAGTCACGAGCCGAGTTCACTGCTGCGTTCATCCTGCTGCCTACCGCGTTGCGGGCCGGATGCCCCTGGTTTGGTTGCTGTTCGGGCCCCCGCCACTGTCGGCAAGAAGATAGACGAGCCTGCTCTCATGGCCAAGCTTGGATGCCGCTATGGTGATGCCGCAACCCAAGCTGTCGCGACACTATCGCTGGTTCGAGAGGCGGCGTTCTCTCACCGAAAGTAGAGAAAACGACCGAAAATCTGACGCCTCAATGCGTCAGAAAACGTTGTTCGATCGCGTTTTTAGGACGCCCACCCTACGCCGCATCGTTCTCCCAAAGCCTACGGCCGAGCTTACCCAACCGGGCTTCAGCGAACGAAATTGTATGCGGGCTTTGCGAGGCGCCGCTTACCGGGGCGAACTTGGTTTCCTCTACACGGCACGTGAACACCACTCCGAAAGGCGACACCTGCCGCTCGCCGACGGAAAACCCAGCGATGGTAAGCATCGATTCGATGCAACTCGGACTCATGCCCCAGATCCAGTTTCCGTAGCCTTCCGATGGGTCGTAGGCGCTGGTAATTCCCACTTGGATCCCAATTTTTTGGTCCCAAAGCCTTCGCTGCGCCGCGTCGAGGTGGGGCCAGAACACAGCCGCATTGCGGACCTCCATTTCAGGGATGGCAGCCGTAGCGAGGATCAGGGTCTGCCCACAAATTTTTCGTAGCCCGATCAGGGTCTCGAGCGGATTGGGCACGTGGTAGAGGACGCCCGAGCAGTACACTACGTCGATAAGGCCGATCTTGGATTGGACCCCTGGATCGTGGAAATCACCATGGACGAAGCGTATCTTCGAGCCCGTCTCACGATGACGCTTCTTGAACGCTTCTGTAGCCTCAGCAACATCGACGCCTGTCACCGAGGCAGCGCCCTTCTGTTCCGCGAGGAAGCACATGTGGCCGTTTATCCCCCACATACACCCGATATCGACGAAGCTCCTACCGGGGGCGCACTGGGAGATCAGGTTGGTCAAGTACCCATCATGCTGATCAGCAGCACTTCGCTTACTCACGAAACTGCGCAATGCGCGATGCGCTCTGCGGACTGTCGCTAAGTTCATAAGCCTAAGCTTGAGTGAGTACAGTGGTCAGCCCCCATTGAAGTGGTCCGCCCTTTGGTATGGCTTTTGAGCCTGGAGGACGGACGAGATGGCAAAGCACCCGAAGCCCGAGGAGATCGTCGCGAAGCTACGTCAGGCGGACGTTCTGATC
>NZ_VRUW01000186.1:0-2504 GCF_008039475.1 Methylobacterium sp. WL12
GTGTGTTTCGGCGTGCAACTTTGACCCCGTGAGGCGGGGGATCGGCGTCCAATTCTGACCCCCTAACCTCGTTCTCGCAGACTGCCCTCCGGTACGGCCGGAAGGGTGGTGTAGGGGGATGAAGGGCGTGGATACGATTGCGCGCATCCGGCGCGAGTTCTTCAACCGCGGCCGCGCGATCAAGGACATCGTCCGCGACCTGCACGTCTCCCGCAACACGGTCCGGAAGGTCGTCCGGTCGGGAGCCACCGCCTTCGCCTACGAGCGTGAGGTGCAGCCGCTGCCCAAGCTCGGGCCGTGGCGCGACGATCTCGATCGGATACTGGCCATCAACGCCGGCAGGTCCGCCCGCGAGCGGCTGACGCTGATCCGGATCTACGAGGCGCTGCGCGGGCTCGGCTACGAGGGCGGCTACGATGCTGTTCGGCGCTATGCCAAAACCTGGAAGCGCGAGCGCGCCTCGGTCACGGCCCAGGCGTTCGTACCGCTGTCGTTCGCCCCGGGCGAGGCCTACCAGTTCGACTGGAGTCACGAGATCGTGCTGATCGGCGGCACGACCGTCACGGTCAAGGTCGCCCACGTCCGGCTCTGCCACTCGCGCATGCTGTTCGTACGAGCCTATCCGCGCGAGAGCCAGGAGATGGTGTTCGACGCCCACGACCGGGCGTTCGCGTTCTTCCAAGGCACCTGCCAGCGCGGCATCTACGACAACATGAAGACCGCGGTGGAGACGATCTTCGTCGGGCGCGAGCGCGCCTACAATCGCCGTTTCCTGCAGATGTGCTCGCACTATCTCGTCGATCCGGTCGCCTGCACGCCGGCCTCGGGCTGGGAGAAGGGGCAGGTCGAGAACCAGGTCGGGCTGGTGCGCGAGCGCTTCTTCACCCCGCGTGTCCGGGTGAAGAGCTACGAGGAGCTGAACGCGCTCCTGCTCGATCAGGTGATCGCCTACGCCAAGGCCCATCCCCATCCCGAGGAGCGCGAGCGCACCGTCTGGGAGCGGTTCGAGGCCGAACGGGCAGCCCTCGTTCCCTATGCCGGCCGCTTCGACGGCTTCCACGCCGTCACCGCTTCGGTGTCCACGACCTGCCTCGTGCGCTTCGACAACAACCGCTACTCGGTCACCGCCTCGGCCATCGGTCGTCCGGTCGAGGTACGGGCCTACGCCGAGCGCGTCGAGATCCGGCAGGACGGGCGCGTCGTCGCCGAGCACGAGCGCGCCTTCGGGCGGGATCAGACCGTGTTCGATCCCTGGCACTATGTCCCCGTGCTGGCCCGCAAGCCCGGCGCGCTCCGGAACGGCGCACCGTTCAAGGACTGGGTCCTGCCTCCCGCCCTCGACCGGGTCCGACGCAAGCTCGCCGGCAGTGCCGGAGGTGACCGGCAGATGGTGGAGATCCTCACCGCCGTGCTCGCCGATGGGTTGCCTGCCGTCGAGGCGGCCTGTGCCGAGGCCCTGCGCGAGGGCGTGCACTCGGCCGACGTCGTCCTCAACATCCTCGCCCGGCAGCGCGAGCCGACCCCGCCCGTCACCATCCTGACCCCCGAGAGCCTGCGGCTGCGCCACGAGCCGGTCGCGGATTGCGCCCGCTACGACAGCCTGAGGAGCCCCCCATGATGGAACGCCAGAACATCCTCGCCACCATGGGCGAGCTGAAGCTCTTCGGGATGAAGGCGGCCTACGACGAGATCATCAAGGTCGCGCTCAAGCGCACCCACGAACCGCAGCAGATCGTCGGCGACCTGCTCCAGGCCGAGATCTCCGAGAAGCAGGCACGCTCGATCCGCTACCAGATGACGATCGCCAAGCTGCCCCTGGCCAAGGACATCGCCGAGTTCGCCTTCGACGGCACCCCGATCAACGAGGGACTGGTACGCGCGCTCTCCGGCGGCGAGTTCCTGGCTCACCAGCGCAACGTCGTACTCGTCGGCGGGACCGGGACCGGCAAGACCCACCTCGCCATCGCCATCGCGCGAGCCTGCATTCGAGACGGGGCGCGGGGCCGGTTCTACAACGTCGTCGACCTCGTCAACCGGCTCGAAGCCGAGGTACGCGCCGGCCGCCAGGGCCGCATCGCCGACCATCTCGCCCGGCTCGACCTCGTGGTGCTCGACGAACTCGGCTACCTGCCGTTCGCGCAGTCGGGCGGCCAGCTCCTGTTCCACCTCATCAGCAAGCTCTACGTGACCACCTCGATCGTGGTCACCACCAACCTCGCCTTCGGGGAATGGCCAAGCGTGTTCGCCGGCGACGCCAAGATGACCACGGCGCTGCTCGACCGGCTCACCCACCATTGCGAGATCGTCGAGACCGGCAACGAGAGCTGGCGCTTCAAGAACCGCGCCTGAGGCCGGCGCACACGTCCCGCCTGCTGGACCCCTGATCAGCCCGGCTGCGCCACCCCGACCCGCTTCGCCGGGCTGATCAGGGGCGTCCCGCCATACCCATCCGGGGGGTCAAAGTTCGACGCCGATCCAGGGTCAATGTTCAACGCTGTTTGACA
>NZ_VRUW01000187.1:0-2466 GCF_008039475.1 Methylobacterium sp. WL12
GGCCGCCTCCGAGCGCGAGCCGCCCGCCGAGATCACCGACAGCGCCAACAGGCGGCGGGTCTGGGCCGGATTGCGCGAACCCTTGGCCAGAGCGCGCAAACCTTCGGCATCATAATCCGATCGCAGTAGCACCGGAGCAGCCATCACATCCTCCTCAGGCTCCAAACCTGAAAAGAGAATCACGACCTGGATCGCGATGCTACCTCGCGTGAATCACGTTCAACGGGGCTTGGTATTAAGAGTCGCTTCAGCCTGCACGGCGCAGCCAAGGAGAAGTTCATTTGGATCGAGTTGCCCGATACGCGCTTTACTTCACCCCCGCCCCCGGCTCGGCCCTCGCCGCCTTCGGCGACGCGATTCTCGGCCTCGGCCCAGCGCCCGGCCCCGATGCGCTGCGGGCAATCCTCGCCGCCAACACTGCGGAGCAGCGCGTCTACGGGTTCCACGCCACCCTGAAGGCGCCGATGCGCCTCGCCCCGGGCGCCACCGAAGCGGATCTCCTCGCGGCGGCCGCGGCGCTGGCGGCGCCCAAGCTCCCGCTGCCAGTCGGCCCTATGCGGGTCGCCGACCTGGGGAATTTCGCCGCCCTGGTGCCGGAGGCGCCGCCCTCCGCCCTCGGCCTCCTCGCAGCCGAATGCGTCGCCGCGCTCGATCCCCTGCGCGCGCCCCTCACCGAGGACGAGCGCGCCCGCCGTCGCCCCGAGCGCCTGGACCCCCGCGGCCGGGCGCTGCTGGAGCGCTGGGGCTACCCGCACGTGTTCGAGGCCTTCCGCTTTCACATGACGCTCACCGGCCCCCTCGAGCCGGAAGACCTGTCGATGGCCCTACCTCTGCTGGCCGAGGCCGGCGCTGGCCTGCCCGACCTCGTGATCGATGCCGTGAGCGTGGTCGTTCGAGACGGCGCGGCGCCGTTTCGCCTCCTGCGCCGCCTGCCCTTCGCCGCCTGACAGGACCCCGCTATGGCCTCCGACCGCCTCGGCCTCGAACCGGCCGTCCACCCCACGGCCGATCTCTGGGATTGCCGCCTCGGCCGCTACACCGAGGTCGGCGCGCGCACGCGCCTGAGCGAGACTAGCCTCGACGACTATTCGTACATCGTCGAGGACGGGCAGGCGAACTATACCGCCATCGGCAAGTTCTGCTCAATCGCCTCACACGTACGGATCAATCCGGGCAACCACCCGATGGAGCGGGCCTCGCAGGCGCACTTCACCTATCGGGCCAGCGCCTACTGGCCGGGAGAGGCGGCAGACGAGCCGGCCTTCTTCGCCCGGCGCCGTGCCCTGTCCGTCACCATCGGCCACGACGTCTGGATCGGGCACGGGGCCGTGATCCTGCCCGGGCGGACCATCGGCACCGGGTCGGTCGTGGGCGCGGGCACGATCCTGACCCGGGACGTGGCGCCCTACACCATCGTGGTCGGCAATCCGGGCTGCGTCGTGCGGCGCCGTTTCCCGGAGGCGGTGGCCGAGCGCCTGTTGGCCCTCGCCTGGTGGGACTGGGACCACGACCGCCTGTGCCGGGCCGTGCCGGACTTCCGCGCTCTCGCGATCGAGGCATTCCTGGAACGCTACGAAGCCATAGCACAATAAGTCCATTTATTGGTTAGCCGAACAACTGTCATTTAACTGTCACGCACGACGGCTCTACCGGCGTTCAACATGAATCGCCGGGAAACAGCATGCTGATCCTCGAAGATCTGAGCCGTCGATACGGCGACCGTCGCGCGGTGGACGGGATTTCCCTCGCCATCCCGCGCGGCCGCTTCGTCGGCGTGATCGGGCGCTCGGGCGCGGGCAAGTCGACCCTCCTACGGATGGTCAACCGCCTCGCCGAGCCGACGGGCGGGCGCATCCTGTTCGACGGCCTCGACATCACCGCCCTGCATGGCCGCGACCTCCGGCGCTGGCGGGCGCGCTGCGCGATGATCTTCCAGCAGTTCCACCTCGTTGGCCGCCTCGACGTGCTGAGCAACGTCCTGATGGGACGGCTCTCCGAGGTGCCCCGGCACCGCTCCCTCCTCAAGCTCTGGTCGGAGCGCGAGCGCGCCCTTGCGCTGGCCGCCCTCGACGAATTCGGCATGGGGGACTTCGCCGCCCACCGGGCCGACCAGCTCTCCGGCGGCCAGCAGCAGCGCGTCGCCATCGCGCGGGCGATGATGCAGGCTCCCGACCTGATCCTGGCCGACGAGCCCGTGGCGTCCCTCGATCCGCGCAACACCCGCATCATCATGGATACCCTCGCGGAGGCCAACCGGCGCCACGGCATCACCGTGCTGTGCAACCTTCACTCCCTCGACCTAGCCCGCAGCTACTGCGACCGCCTCGTCGGCCTCGCCGACGGCCGCCTCGTGTTCGACGGCGCACCTGCCGACCTCACCGAGGACGTCGCCCGCCAGCTCTACGGGCTGGAGGCGGGCGAGGTGCTCGACGCCCCCGCCGCGCCCGCACGCCCCCGGGCCTATCC
>NZ_VRUW01000188.1:0-2436 GCF_008039475.1 Methylobacterium sp. WL12
CGCCGTATCAGCTCAAAAACGACCCCCCCGTCCCCAACTGCCCCATATCATCGACCTCGCGACCTTCGCTGAGGTTCACTACAAAGCAAACGAGGTCCTTACCCACTACGTCGATTATCCGCGCGTCAACGCTCTCATCCCAAGCGCCGGCGTTCGGCTAAAACTGGACCTTGCCGAGGCGATTGAACTACCAGCGAATAATGCCCACGCCCGCATCCGGTTTGCCCACATCGCGTTTCGACACATCACCGAGTGTCGCGGCATTCGATGTGGCCCCCTTTGTTATGTGACGATCACCCCTGCAGCCTTCGCCAAGCGTCTGAGCGATGAAGCCGGAATAACGCCGGACCAGTGCGCGCAGCTACGGCGAACTGGACCGGCGGCGCATTTTAGCATTCGCCGAGTTCAAGCCCTCGCCCGGCAGGCCCTCGGCACGATCCCGTTCGTTGGGATGGTCGAGGCCGTGATGTACAAGGGGTGGGGGCCAAACGGCCAATTCTATGGCGACTGGATTTCCTGGCATTGTCACCTCATCACTTGGGGGGCGACCCACAAGCAATTAACGGCTGCACTTGCGCCATTGCGTGTCAAGCACAACAGCATGCTTCCTGGAAACTCAGCCGCACATATCGCGCCGTTCAATTTCAACCAACTTGAGCAAAAAATTGCCTACACGTTGAAAGCACCACAAAAAGCCACGCGAGTTGTTTTTTACAAAAACTCTTGGACTAATCCTGCAACTGGTGAAATCAGGCCTGTCGGTTTCAAACAGAAAAAGGATTGGCTGCGGCCGGGTGAGCGCGTGCGTATGCTAGACGTTTTGGCCGACCATACCCTCGACAAACTTTTGTTTGGCAACGGGGTTGGCTCACCACTAGCGAATGCTATCCGCAGCGAAGCACTACAGCCCCTACGTCGCGATAAAATTATGTCAGAGCTGTATCATCGGCCCTTGGCTACCAATAACGGATCGCGTGTAGGCCGTGGTCAGAGTATGCGTTCGCCACGAACTCGGTAGAGGCGTGTATGAAAAGGCTTCGTGCCTTAGACAAGTGATCGAACGGACGACATTGGGGTCCGCTGCTGCCTGAACGCCTTGACGGATGTGTGTTTTCCTCTCCTCGGGAACAAGCAGGCTGCTGCTGAGCAACATGCAGTGGGCGGTTTAACTCGCTGTCGGAGGCTGGTCGGTCGAAGGCAAAATTCTTAAGCGGGAATAGATTTAGCTTCACAAGGGCTTGCGCTCGCCTGTTGTCGAGGCGCTATAGGCATCGGCCTCACCATCACGGTAGGTCAATGACCGACGAACCCGCACCTGATTTCGCCGACCCCTGGGCGCATGCACTACGGGTGACTCGACCCGCCTTGCTCTTGATGCCCGGAGCGTTCCGGTCCGAGATCGAGGCCGAAGCGGCAGCCGCCGGGGTCGCGGTCGCGGTAGCCGCACACGACACCGCTGCCTTGTTCACCTGGCTTAATGGCCTGTTCGTTTTCCAGGGCGTGTCAGACGTGATCGCCGCCGGCTATGCCCGGCGCCATGGCCTGCCCGACTGGGCGGACCTCACCAGTCGCCTCGGGCCTCGGCGGCCCGCCTGCCCGCACCTCGCGACCGTCGAAGCTCTGGTCGGCTGTGGCTACCGCAAAACGGCACGTACCTGTGCCGAGCCGCGCCGCCTTGCCCGCTGCCCTCTTCCTCGCCTGCCACTGCGCAAGGGTAGCCTCAACCGGGCGGCCTACGGGCTGTACCTGTTCATTCGCGACCACTGCCCGGGGGGCGATTTCGTCGCCTGGCTCGATGCGCAACTCGCAGCCGCTGACATCGGAGGCCGAGCTGATCCCAGCCTGCGCGCGGCGGCTCTGCGCGAGGGCCTGCTGGCACCGCTGGTGGTCGTTCCCGGGGTCAGCCGCAAGGTCTGGTCGCTTGCCCTTGCCACCCTATTGCTTGGCACCGCCCATACGCGCCCCACCACGGTGTTGCGCGAGCGCTGGACCGCCGCCGGCTCAGGGCTGATCGTCGTCGACACCCTGGTTCACAACCACCTCACCCGGACGGGGGTGCTGCGTCGGCTCGGGTGCGAGCATGCCTATGGGCCTCGTTGTCAGGCCGAGGACGGATGCCTTGGCGTGCTCGCAGGGTTGGCGGTGCGGATCGATGCGCGAGCCTTCGCCTCGGACCTGCCGGCTTACTGCCCGCGCTTCGTCCAGCACGCTCTCTGGCGGTTTTGCAGCGAGGCAGGCTGGGGGATCTGCAGCGGTCGTCGAATTGCCCGGGCCACACGCTGCGGGCAGCGACAATGCCCGAGCTATCGCGAGTGCGACCGGCTCGCGCTCGTTGAAGCTACAGCGGAGGATCCGCTTGGACGAGCCATCACGGCACGATTTAGGATTAAATAGATATAATAGGTTGACTAACCGATCATTGGTGCTACCTTGAGG
>NZ_VRUW01000189.1:0-2411 GCF_008039475.1 Methylobacterium sp. WL12
TGGTCAACTCACGGTGCGGCTCCTTTTCGGCTTTCCGGCTGCGGCACTTGCCCTGAAGCGGAAGCTGTCGTTTCCGGTCTCTAGGATGTGGCAGTGGTGGGTGAGGCGATCGAGCAGCGCGGTAGTCATCTTGGCATCGCCGAAGATCCCGGCCCATTCGCTGAAGCTGAGGTTGGTGGTGATCACGACGCTGGTGCGCTCGTAGAGCTTGGACAGCAGGTGGAACAGCAGGGCCCCTCCTGAGGCGCTGAAGGGAAGATAGCCCAGTTCGTCTAAGATGATGAGGTCTTGACGCAGCAGCCGTTCGGCCAACTGGCCCGCTTTGTTTTGGGCTTTCTCTTGTTCGAGGGCATTGACCAGGTCGACGGTCGCGAAGAAGCGGACCTTCTTGCGATGATGCTCGACGGCCTGCACGCCCAGGGCGGTCGCGATATGCGTCTTGCCGGTGCCCGGGCCACCGATCAGGACGACGTTGTGTGCGCCGTCGATGAAGTCGCCTCCGTGCAGAGTGCGAACCATGGCCTCGTTGACCTCGCTGGCAGCGAAGTCGAACCCGGTCAGATCCTTGTAGGCCGGAAAGCGGGCGGCCTTGATCTGGTAGGCGACGGATCGAACCTCCCGCTCGGCCATCTCGGCCTTGAGCAGCTGGGACAGGAGCGGGACGGCTACCTCGAAGGCGGGTGCGCCTTGCTCCATGAGATCAACGACGGCCTGAGACATGCCGTACATCTTGAGCCCGCGCAGCATGACGATGATGGCGGCGCTGGCGGGATCATGACGCATGGCGCACCGCCTTCCTGCGGAGCGCGTCGTAGCGCTCGACATCGGCCTTCGGCTCCTGGCGCAAGACGAGCGCCTGTGGGGCATCGATCGTGGCCACGCTCGATGGCTTACCGTCGAGCAACCGGTGCAGGATATTGAGGACGTGGATCTTGGTGGGAACGCCGCCGTCGAGCGCCAGTTCGACCGCGCAGAGAACGGCCTGCTCGTCATGATGCAGCACGAGTGCCAGAATCTCCACCATCTCCCGATCGCCGCCAGGATGCTTGAGGAGGTGACCTTGCAGCCGCCGGAACGCGTCCGGCATCTCGGCGAAGGGAGCCCCGTTGCGCAGGGCGCCTGGCTTGCGCTGGATGACGGCCAGGTAGTGGCGCCAGTCGTAGACCGTGCGCCCGGCCATGGTATGCGAGCGCGCGATGACCCGGGGATGCTCGCACAGGATCCGGCCTTCCGCGGCCACAACGATGCGCTGCGGGTAGATCCGCAGGCTCACGGGACGGTTGGCAAGAGAGGCCGGAACCGAATAGCGGTTGCGCTCGAAGTGCACGAGGCAGGTCGGCGAGACCCGCTTGGTGTGCTCGACGAAGCCGTCGAAGGGACGGCCAAGCGGCATCAGGCTCGGCACCTCATTGGTCCACGCATCCGCAAGCGTGCCGGGAAGCTCCCCATGCGGGATCTCCTTCCAAGCCGCAATGCAGCGCGTCTCGAGCCAGGCGTTCAGCCCGTCGAGATCGGCGAAGCTGGGTAACGGTTGCCATAGCCGACGACGCGCATCCTGGACGTTCTTCTCGACCTGACCCTTCTCCCAGCCCGATGCGGGATTGCAGAAAGTTGTGTCGAACAGATAGTGGCTTGCCATAGCGGCGAAGCGCCCATTCACCTGCCGAGCCTTGCCAGACCCCACCCGATCCACGGCGGTCTTCATGTTGTCGTAGATGCCACGTCCCGGGATGCCGCCCAGCACGCGGAAGGCATGGAAGTGCGCGTCGAACAACATCTCGTGGGTCTGAAGCGGGTACGCCCGCACGACGAAGACCCGACTATGCGACAGCTTGGTGTGAGCGACCTGGAGCTTGACGCGCTCGCCCCCGAGAACCGCCCAGTCCTCACTCCAGTCGAATTGGAACGCCTCCCCTGGGGCGAAGACCAGAGGAACGAACGTTCCCCGTCCCGTGGTCTGCTGCTGGATCTGCCGGTCTTCTTTCCAACTGCGGATGAAAGCTGCGACCCGACCGTAGGAGCCGTCATATCCCAGAAGAACTAGATCGGTGTGCATCTGCCGCGCCGTGCGCCGCTGCTTGCGTGACCTACTCGCCTCCGTCTGCAGCCAGCCCGACAGCTTCGCGGCGAACGGGTCCAACTTGCTGGGCCGCTCCGGCACTCGGTAGAGCGGCTCCTTCTCATCCGACCGCAGGTACTTGCGGATCGTGTTGCGCGACAATCCTGTACGTCGCGAAATCTCCCGGATCGGCATCCCTTCTCGGAACGCCCAGCGCCGAATGACACTCAATAACGCCATGTCGATCACTCCATGACCCCCCGACCAAAAAGCCAGGGGTGGGTTCAGACACGGGTCACTTCTCGATGGAAACTTCCGGCTCCGCCGGGTCAACTCTCAGCGGAAATCAACA